>CABMII010000067.1 GCA_902386255.1 uncultured archaeon | reverse complement strand
TTCTTAAATGTCGGTGATATAGTAACCATGGTGCGCAAGTAGTATCATTGCATTAAAGGATAAATAATTATTTATTGTGATGATATTACTTTATTATTCATAACTGAATTATGGAACTGTGCCAGTAAAACATATATATCAACAAAACAAGTAGGTAATGAGGGGAAATTTTTACAACAGTACAAACTATACTGGCAAATTTGCGCTCAAATCCCCATCGGAGCATTTTTTAACTTTTTTAAAATAGCTCCTCGAAATTGACAAAAAGATGAACACATTCAACAACCGAAATTGATATATATGGACATCTCCATGTGAATAAATGGTATCCAATTAATCACTTGAATCTGGAGCGAGAGATGTCGATGAAACTCCTTTTGATTAGTTGACAGTTTATTCTCAAAGAGGGTGGTATAAAAAATGATAATTTGTGAGTGTGGAGAGATCATCGAGAATTGTACATTTAGGGATTATATAAAAACGTCTGCAAGTCCTTCAACACCAACAATAGGACACAGAAAATGCGGACACATATTCAATTTCATTGATGGAAAAAGGCCAAAGAAATATTCATCAAAGACAGAATTGAAGAATCTTGCGATGAAGTTCGCGGTGAAAAATAATCTTGAATCTGAAGCAGTCGGAAAGTTTCTACTAGAAGTGGATCGTTTGAAGTCGAAGGGGTCGCTTTCCGATGGCGACATTCTGGTTAAAGCATTTCAAAATATTGTTAAATGAATGAATACTGCTGGGCTATTATAATCAATCTGGAATTTGCACTATGGTCAAGTAGTTAAAGTATCAAATATAATTATGAAGGAGGGAAACATGAACGAAGTGGTCAGAATATCAGAAAGTATTCATAAGGCAAAGAAAGAAACTAAGATTGCCCAAACACAAAAGACCGATTTCTCTCGGTCTACAAATTCGCCTGTTGATCGTATTTTATTCCTTCAAAGAACTATTGGCAACCAGGCTGTTCAAAAGCTGGTCAAATCTGGTGCTCTACAAGCCAAATTGGAAATAGGCCAGCCCGGCGACATCTACGAGCAGGAGGCTGATAGAGTGGCGGAGCAGGTGGTGAGTATGCCCGCCTCGGCCAGCAGCCAGCCATCCTGCCAGGGAAAAGGGGAAGTCCAGACAAAGCCTCTGTCAGCCTCGATTACCCCGGCAATCCAGCCCAAAGCCAATAGTAGCATCGAGGTTGGGAGCGAATTGGAAAGCAGCCTTATTTCCAACAAAGGCGGCGGCAGCCCATTGCCAGAAAATGTTCGCGCATACTTTGAGCCACGTTTCGGGGTTGATTTCAGTCAGGTACGGGCTCATTCGGATTCAAGAGCGGCTGATACAGCGCAGGCGATAAACGCGAGGGCTTTCACTCTGGGGAATGATATTGTTTTCGGTGCCGGGCAGTATGCGCCGGAAACCTCCGATGGGAAGCGGTTGCTGGCGCATGAGTTGACGCATGTGGTGCAGCAAAAGGGTATGCATGCATTTCAAAGGAAGATAGCAGTAGAGAAAGATTCAATCGACCTTTCCAGTTATTTTACAATGAACGGCGTTTCCGGATTTACAAAGTCTGGAGCGGTATATTCACACGCAGGAGCAACTGGAAAGACGTTGGAAAGTGAGATTCTTCATGCCATGTTGTATTCAACCAGGACTTTCAATGTTCAAGGTGCAACAGAACTTGATGCCCAGAAAAATCTTGATGATAATGTGACGGCACGTAAGGGTATTGTCGAGTTTGCTGCAAAGAAACAGTATGCGTTCGGGGCTGGCTCCGCTATGAAGATGAATCCTGCATTTTGGGAAAAAGTAGGTGATAATTGGAGGGTAAAACCAGGCATTAACCAGACGGATGCATTCAAGGATTTAAATATAAATCCCCTAGAATATGCAATAGCCTGTCAGGCTGCGACACAGATTACAATGATAGCAGGTAGCGGAAATTCGCCAATGAAAAGAGATAGTGGCGTTGTCGATTCAGACTGGGTTCCAGGCGACTGGGGGTATATTAAGAATACGAAGTTTTCCGGGAATCCAACAGATGTGGGGCTCGAAGGTGAAAACTTGATCTATGTAGGGTATCAGAATTTTTGGGGACATTTTAGCGGCACGAACACATACAGGACTCTTCAGCAGTGGTTCGACCAGGTCAAAAGCTGGAACGGAGATGCAAAAATCCTAGATCATAGAGACCGTCCGGCAAGAGGACTCCTGTAACGGGTGGAAATTATGGCAAGAAAAGAAATAGTTCTTGAGTGGAAATACCTCAACGACGTTTCAGGAGGCGTTCTCTATTATGTAAATGGTGAGGAAATAGGCGAAGGTGAGAATGGTTTTACTATTTTCCTGGAACGATTACGTTCTGTGAACATCGGGACAGAGGTTATTATTAGGTATGATTTTGTCGTTTCAAGTGGAGGAGAGCCTTTTGAAGCAATATTTCCGTTCTCCAGGAGACAACACGAATTGGATGAAGTGATCAAACAGAAAAACTTGAGTCTCAAGTATGAAGTGAAATAAAAGGAATTATGCAAAAAGAAAATCAAAATTGTACTCAAGAATTAATGAAAGATATAGCGAAGGGGCTTCTCTAAAACCACACAAGGATCGATGCCAATACTGTGAAAACACTTGAAGCTACTTCGTTCCTGTATGCACTGGTAGAACTTCTCAATGAAAAAGGACTGATCTCAATCGATGAACTGGACGAGAGGAAAAAACATGTGGCAGAGCGGCTTGTGAAAGTCTTCATCGAAAGCGGCATCGGGTTACTGTATCAAGACCTGAAGAGGACAAGTACACTTTCAAACAAGAAGCTAATGTAGATTGCCTGAGCAGGCTGCATATCTGCAAGTCGATATGCTGCAAGTTCCCGTTCGCGCTGTCAAAACAGGACGTGGAGGAGGGTATAATCAGATGGGAATTCGGAAGGCCTTACCTGATTGCTCATAATCCGGATGGTTATTGTTCCCATCTTGACAGGAAAACTTACAGGTGCACGGTGCGTGATCATCGGCCAGTTCCATGCAGGGGATTTGATTGTCAGGATAATGAGAAATGGCACGTTTGGCTGGACTATAATAAAAAAATATTAAATACTGAATTGAAAGAGCAAATCGGCCAGGGCAATGACAGGATTTATTCCTGCCCTGCGACAAAATTTAAAAGGGAAGCAATTGATGAAAAATAGTAATGAGAGGACAGACCTAAAACCGGGAAAGCACAGGGCGCGGCAATAGCGATGTTTTAAAACGTTTCCATTAATGACGATTCGAAACCCATATATATGCCCATTTACATTTACAAAATGCATATTGGATTTTAGGGTGAGCCAGTGGCGCGATGAAACTCCTTCCGGATAGAGGATTCTCTATACCATGGGCAATTTTTTTATTTTAATAGAAGTCACAAAATCGAATGAGCATCAAAAGGCAAAGCTATTGATTAAATCCAGGGCGTCAGCAACTATGACTATTTATAAAAATAATCTTGAACATATTCTTGAAGAACTCAACCGGATTGATACGATAATCCGCCTGTATTATGAAAAATCAAAGGCTGACCACATCGAGAGTTCACAGGGATTCCAGGGTTTGTATATCTCAGAAGATGAAATAAATGCGATTCTCCAAACCCCTTCCTTTGAATCGAAGGCTTATGCCCGTTCACCCCAGGAACATGAAAAAATTGAAAAAATAACCAGGGAAATTAACGCAAAAAAAGCCGAAAGCATAAATCAGGGAAAGGAACTGCGGCTTCATATCCTGTCAGAACTTTTTCATTTGCAGCCGTTCGAGGTAGATGCACTGTTAGTCTGTCTTGCGCCGGAACTGGACATGCGGTATGAAAAGCTGTATTCCTACTTCCAGAACGACGTGACCAGAAAGCGGCCAAGTGTTGACCTTGTGATAAAACTTCTATGCCATTCGACTGAAGAAAGACTCTGGGCAAGAGATATATTTTCGCAAGATGCCCCATTGATCAAGAACAGGCTTGTATATCTTATAGGAGATGAACAGGTTCCCTTGTTATCGAAATTTCTTAAAGTCGATGACAGGATAATAAACTTTCTCCTCGGGGAAAATGCAATAGACCAGAGGGTTCGGAATTTCTCAGCAATAATAAAACCGCAAAAGTCCTTCCAAGATCTTATTCTGCCTGAGGGCACGATAACTACATTCAGGAATCTGATAAATAACCATTCTCTTGTTAAAATCCCGATGTTCTTTTTTTACGGCCCATACGGGTCCGGGAAGAAGATGGCTGCTGAAGCCATATGCAATGAACTGGGAATGTCAATGCTCGTTGTAAATTCAAAAGCTTTGATGAAAGATCAGGCCTTAGAAACCTTGAAACCTGTACTTCGCGAAGCATTATTGCAGAATTCTTCAATGTATTTTGAAGGATTTGACGGTCTGCTGAAAGAAGAAAACATGGGAGTTACCGGATTGCTCATGGAACTAGATCAATTTCCAAATTTGATTTTCCTGTCAGGTGAGCAGTATTGGGAGCCTGCCGGGGTTTTAAAAAATCATAGCTTTATAAGCCAGGCATTTCCCCTCCCGTCCCTTATGCTTCGTAAACGCCTGTGGGAATCAATGCTGGACGGCGATGCCCCGGAAGATGTGGATATTGGAGCCCTAGCCGGTAAATTCAATTTCAGCGGGGGCCAGATAAAGGATGCCATATCCACGGCGCGGAATATTTTGATTGCAAAAAACCCTGGAAATTCTAAATTATCAATGGAAGTTCTTAACATGGGATGCAAGGCGCAGTCCAACAGGAACCTCGTCGCTTTTGCCAGAAAAATCGAACCTCACTATACCTGGGAGGATATAGTCCTCCCTGATGACATAAAAAAACAATTAAAAGAAATATCAGGGTATATCAAATACAGGGGAATCGTTTATACAGATTGGGGTTTTGATAAGAAATTCTCGTTGGGAAAGGGGCTGAATGCCCTTTTCTCAGGGCCGTCAGGTACGGGAAAAACAATGTCTGCCGAAATTATCGCCCGGGACGCGGGATTAGACCTGTATAAAATCGATTTATCTAACGTGGTCAGCAAATATATTGGCGAGACAGAAAAAAACCTGAGCAAGATTTTCAAGGAGGCTGAAACCAGTAACGCCATCCTGTTCTTTGACGAGGCTGATGCGCTGTTCGGAAAACGCTCCGAGGTCAAAGACGCTCACGACAGGTATGCCAACATAGAAATCGGATATTTGCTTCAGAAAATGGAAGAGTATGAGGGCGTTGTCATACTTGCTACCAATCTTAGCAAAAACATTGATGATGCCTTTTTAAGAAGGATGCATTTTGTGATTGACTTTCCTTTCCCCGATGAAAACCAGAGAAAACTCATATGGAGCGGAATATTCCCGAAATGCGCGCCGCTTGCAGGGGATATAGATTACAAATTTTTCGCTGAGAGATTGAAGCTTGCCGGCGGGAATATCAAGAATATCGCGTTATCGTCTGCATTTTATGCTGCGGAGGAATCCTGCGCAATCGGGATACATCATCTCATGCGGGCAGCTAAGAAGGAATACCAGAAAATCGGTAAACCTTTTTTGAAGGAAGAGTTTCAACCTTATTACAAAATGATAGAAGAGGATGGTAAGTAAATGGCGATTTTAAAAGATATCGGAGACTCCTTAAAGGCACTCCTTCAGGATAACATCCCCGAGCTCAAGCCAGTCAATTCTATTGTCTTTGATTCACCCGCGGAGATTGAACCTACCGGAAATCCAATGCTTTCTGTCTTTTTATATCAAATTATCGAGAATGGCTATTTAAGGAATACCCAACCGGAGCCTATCGATACCGACAAGATGCGATACCCTCCGCTTATCCTTGATTTGCACTTTATCTTTACTCCCTACGCGAAAGTCAAAGAAACCGAACTGATAATCATTGAAAAGCTTATGCAGGTGTTCTATGATAATTCCGTGCTCAAGGGAGACATGCTTAAAGGGGGCCTGATAGAAGCCGGGAATAAGGAGATACGGGTCGTCCCCAACAACCTTACATTTGATGAGATAAACAAACTCTGGGAGAGATTTCCCAGCAAGCCTTTCAAGCTCTCGGCTTCCTACATCCTGAGCCCCGTAAAGGTCCCGTCCGGAAAGCCAATCGCTGTAATTAAGAGGGTCATGGAAAAGGAAATCGATATGCACAGGATGGATACCGGTACATGAGCTTTCTTGAAAGAACTAAGTCAATCCTGAGTCTTGCAGTAATGCTGAAAGATGACCTTTCCCCGGATAAAAAGACTATCGGAGATGTGTTCTTAAAAGCCACAGGGGTAAGGAAAGAAATAATCCAGCACAGCACAGGCTATTTCCTTCTGGTGGACCTTCCCGAAGGAAAACACGTCCTCACGGGCAGTGGCCATTTTTACAAACCAGGGAATTTGGCAATCGATACCAAAACGATTGACCCCAAACAGCCTTTTGCCGAGTTGATGTTGACCCCGAAATCCAATTACCCCTTTCCTGACGGGCTGACAATCCTGAAGGGAAGGATTGCCGACCAGGAATACAGACCGATTGCGGCTGCTACCATAAACGTCGCAACAATGGCACAGAGCGCAACTTCGGAAGATGACGGTGGTTTTTTCATCCAGTTTACCACAGATAGTGATATAAATATAACACTAACTATTAATAAAGATGGATATATAAGCGGGAACGTTCCCGTCCTGTTAAAAAAAGGTGTAGTAACGCGTATTATCGACCCGATAATGCTAACCAGACTGTAGAATGGAGGTGCTAAACTTTAGATTCAAAACTAACCGGACCTGAAAAATCAGGGGAGCATGAGTTCAAAAATAATACAATGAAAAGTAACTAATGAAAATTTGTATCGAATTGAAGATTTAGACGGGAGGTTTATGCCAGTAATACGAAATAAACTCAATCAGAGAATTTTAATTCATTTGAAAGGCGGTAAGCATATCGACCTTTTAGAGAAAGGTACAGCAGATGTTACAGATGAGGATTTATCATCATCACATCTGCAGGACTTAATGATAAGAGAAATCGTGGTCACGGAAGAAGAAAAAGAAGCTGAAAAAAACGAAATGAAGAAAAGCAGCTATATGAGAAAGGGAAAATAAAAAATAGAATATTTTAAATTTTATAAGGAGGTATAATATGACTGAATATCTATCACCTGGGGTATATGTTGAGGAAAAATCCTCAGGAGTAAAGCCTATCGAGGGTGTCGGCACTTCGACCGGGGCATTTGTCGGAATTGCGGAAAAAGGACCGATTGGACAGGCAAACTTTATTGCGAACTGGACGCAGTTTGTGAACATATATGGGGCTTACACAGCCAATGCATATCTGGCATATGCCGTGTATCAGTTCTTTTCGGAAGGAGGAACTCGATGTTATGTGGTCAGGACATGCCATTACACGGATATAGCAACCCCTTCCTCAAAGTCGACTGTGGCTTCAACAGGAACCTTGAACGATGATGCCACCCCTCCCGTAGCTTCATTAAAATTCACTGCAACGGAAATGGGTACATGGGGGAACAAGATCTCCATCGAAGCAAAAGCCGCCACTAATACAACACCGACGGGTGGCTTCAAGCTGGTTGTAAAATTTGGAGGAAGTGTACAGGAAACCTTCGACAACCTGACGATGGCAAATGTCTTGAGTCTTGTAGATTCGGCGTATTTCGATATTGAAAAGGTAGGAGCTACTCCTAATGCTCCAAAGATAGGTTCATCTTTGACCCTGGCTGGAGGTAATAATGGTGACTTTGGTTCAGATGGTAAATCTACTCTCACGGTGGCGGATTTTGAAGGCGATGCAAAAGCAATGAACGGTCTTCATGCCTTCGATGTAGTCGATGACATCAACATCGTTGCCATCCCCGATAGTCTTAAAATCTCTTCAACCGGGCCAAGAGATGCAGTTATAAAAGGATACAGCTACTGCCAGAACAGGAACGACTGCTTCTTTATTGCAGACCCGCCCTTCGGGTTCAGCCCCACCACCATTAAGAATTATAAAGAGGCACAAGGAGATTGGAGTGGACAAAATGCGTTTAACTCCTCATTCGCAGCTCTTTATTATCCCTGGGTAATTATGAGCGACCCCCTGAGCGGAGGGAAAATATCAGTTCCGCCGTCCGGTGCAATCGCGGGAACATACGCCCACACCGATTCGGTAAGGGGTGTCCATAAGGCGCCGGCAGGTATCACGGATGGTTATCTCGATTCCGCAAGCGGTATAGAGAGAATTATCACAAAGAGCGAGCATGATACATTAAACCCAACAGGAATAGACGTCATACGGTCTTTCCCATCGTCAGGTATTGTGGTATGGGGAGCAAGAACGCTCTCTGCAGACGCGGAATGGAAATATATCAATATCAGAAGACTGTTCCTCTTCCTTGAGAAATCCATTAACAATGGTACACAGTGGGTCGTATTTGAGCCGAACTCGCCCGCGTTGTGGGGCTCGGTAATCAGGAATATAACGGCATTTCTGCTGAGGGTTTGGAGAGACGGCGCACTGTTCGGAAGCACGCCTGAAGAAGCATTCTATGTAAAGGTAGATGCTGAGAACAATCCGCCTGAAGTAAGAGATGCAGGGCAGTTGATTATCGAGGTCGGCGTAGCGCCGGTAAAACCTGCAGAGTTCGTAATAATCAGAATACAGCAGAAGACATTGTCAAAATAAATGAAATATAATAAAGGAGGAAAATAATATGGCAACAGCAGCAAGGACCGATCCGTACAGGAATTTCAGGTTCAGGGTCGAGATAGATGGAGTCCAAACGGCAAGTTTTGCAGAAGCCACAATCCCGGATACTACCACAGATTCGGTTGATTACAGGGAAGGAACCGATTTACCTTTCCAGAAAAAACTTTCGGGTCTCACCAAGTTCGGGAACATAACCCTGAAGAAAGGACTGACGGACTCGGTGGAGCTTTATAAGTGGAGAAAGTCGGTTGAAGATACCGGGGCAATCAAGGCAAGAAAGAATATTTCCCTGGTATTGATCGATGAGGAAGGGAATGATAAGGCGCGATGGGATGTTATGGAGGCATGGCCCACAAAGTACAGCCCGTCGGGTTTTAGCGCAAAGGCGAACGAAGTGGTCATAGAGACACTTGAGATTGTGCATGAAGGAATAAAGAGGACGAAGTAATATGGATTAGCAAGAAGGAAGCGAAATGGGAATTTTACAGACAGAGCACGATTTTACTTTACCCATGGGATATGTGGACGAGGCGGGAACTCTTCACAGGGATGGCAAGATGAGGCTGGCTACTGCCGCCGATGAGATACTGCCCATGAAAGACCCCAGGGTGCAGAATAACCCGGCGTATTTGACTGTCATCCTTCTCTCCAGGGTCGTTACCAGCCTCGGGAGTTTGAAGATGGTAAACCCCAGGGTTATTGAGGGACTCTTTGCCGGGGACTTCGCATATCTTCAGGAAATGTATACGAGAATCAACCAGAATGGTTCGAATGTTATCAAGACGGTTTGCCCGAAGTGCGAACACAAATTCGATGTAGAGGTGCAATCCCCGGGGGAATAACAGGCTACCCCCACGAGCGCCTCTACGAGGAGGTAGCCTTTCTGGCTTACCACTTTCACTGGGACTATGAAACGATAATGAACATGGAGCATAGGGAGCGTCAGCTTTGGTGCGAGGAAGTAAGTAAAATAAATGAGAAACTTAACGGAGAAGAATCGAAGAATATGTTCGAAGTATAGGAGCGGCAATGGTAGTTGGAAAACGAAAAGACCCTTATAGTGGTTTTAGATTTCAGGTGGAAATAGATGGCATAATCGCAGGTGGATTTACCGACGTTTCCGGCTTGAGCGTCCAGACAGAAGTCGATTCCATACGGGAAGGCGGAGTCAATGATTTCGAGTATAAGCTCCCCAGAGGTACAAAATACACCGATATTACCTTGAAACGCGGACTTACCGATTGGGAACTGTACAACTGGTACAAAGACGTCATACATGGGAAAATCAGCCGGAAAAGCGGCGCTATTTACCTTCTTGACCACGAAGGAAACCAGTTAATGGACTGGTATTTCTTTGAAGCGTATCCCGTAAAGTGGGAGGTGTCCTCATTCAATGCGACAAGTAATACGGTTGCAAGTGAAACCCTTATACTGACCCATCATGGCGTGGTATAAATGAGGAAGCGGAAATTACTGTAAGGACAATCTAAAAACATGAAATTTGACATGAAATCACGTCTTTTGCAGAACGGACTATCAGCCCGGGCTCCGGGACTTGGCGGTTTTAATTTTTCCAGGCGGATAGCAGGCAAATACGGCATTTTTAGAAAATCAGGCAGGCTGCCTTCACTGATATTCCTGAGATTATCAGGTGTGAGGGGAAAGAATCTAAAATTAGACCCCGCGCATAGAATATCAATTAGCAATTACCTGAATTTCCAGTTCAGCTTTTATTTCGAATTCATCAGGCAGTTGGTAAAAACACCGGACAATTACTATCTTCAGAAACTATACAACTTTATAAATAGCAAGAACGAGGGGTATTTATCACAGGCGGATAAACGACTCTTCCAAGTTACGAAAACATCGGAAGAAACCGTCAGGAGCGTTCTTCCGCATATATCATTCGCACCCCTGAAAGTCTCCGGATTTTTCGGGCAATCACGGCGGGGTGTGGATCTCAAGAGGAACCTCAGCCACCGGTTGTATACCGGGCAATACGCGGGCATTGTAAATGATTGCAGGCAGCGAAACGGCTTACTATTTTTCAACAATCCTGCAACATATCAGATAAAGACTTCTCATGAAAACATTTCTTCGGCGCCAGCACGCGCAGTAACGAATGTGAGACCGAAAGAAGGAACAAATGTTTTCCAGAGGGAAATAACAGTATCGAATATAGCTTATGAATCTATTCCAGGGGAATATGGCAATGCAGGAAAGAATTTCTGGCTCACCCGTTCATATTCGATAATCCAGCCAGTTAGAATGGTCACATATCCTGCGAATGTGACTGTAAGCCATTCGCAAAGAATGCCCGGCACATGGATTTTCGGTTCAAAACACTATCAAACGGGTTATCCTTTTGCATCTGGTAAGCAGCCTGGAGAAAGACGTACTTTTCCCGCAAAAATAACGAACCCCCTTCCGGCTGGAAAAGATGCGGTATCTGCAACGCCGGATTATCCTTTACACCTGCAAAACGGGGTAGCAACGGACATAAGCTATGAAAATAATCCTCCGGAAAGCGGGACCGGAGGGAATCTTTTATTCACAGGCTTGCATCTGGTAACCCTGCCCGCGAATATGACTTTGATATACTCAAACATATACTCAAACCCCGGGATGAGGGGTTATTTAAAAAGAACGCCCGATATCGAGACGGGTCCGGAACATAGAATCATCCAGGCCCCTTTATCGGGATTAAGGAATTCTATTAAAGAAAGGGAATTTTCAGAACCGCCGCCCAATAGAATGAATGGTTTCACCACAGCCAATAAAGTATTCCGGCAAGGTTTAGCCGGAAATGAAGTAAGCCGCGAAAATATTCACCTTGAAAAAATTCAATTTTTGGAACCGGCACTCCCGGGAACGGGCGGTTATCCTGCGTCTAAAAATGCCTTACACCGAAGCATGACTGAAACTGAATTAAGCTACAAAAACCTCCCCGGTTCGCATCTGATAAGCATGCCTTTAAAAATGGCTCTCACGAATACTGTAAATTTCAGCAATTTAAAAAGAACGCTCAATATCAGGAACATGCTCTCAAAAAGTAATCGGAACGTTCATCATTTTGTTCCTGCAACACAGCCTTCAAACAATGAAAACCAATCCGGTGAGCCATCGTATATAAAAGCGGATGTGTCTCCGGCAGGCATTCAGGGCATGACTGAAAAAAGCACAGAATTATTCCGGAAAAACAGAACTATCGTGAATACACATTATGAAAATATTATCAATGAATATGAAAAGACAGGAAGAAAAAATACAATCCATGCATATCGCGGGGGGATAATATTGAAACCTGCTGAAGACCGGTTATCTAATCTGGTTTTTCCGCGGCATGGTGTCGATTTGAAATACGGTATTCCCAATGACATGATAACACCAGTAGAGATTTCAACCGGCAATCTTGCCTATAACCCAACTGCGGAACTGATTCTTAAAAAACCGGTAGTACAAAAAACAGAAAGTATTTCAGAAAATAAGGAACAGGTGGAAAAAACAGCTTCCCGGAATATAAACGATACTTTGGTAAGTGAATCCTTCAAAGAAAAATCGCTCCATGAAATCAACAGGATTGCCGATACCGTTTACAAGATCATTGAGAAAAGAATCTCGATAGAAAAAGACAGAAGGGGGTTATCCTGATGGTTTCAAAGGCCCAGATAACAGTCCTCGATACGAACGAAACTATCGAAGTAATGTTTAATCCGAAAGAATATACTGTCTCGACCCTTGCAGCGACAAACGGTGAAGGCTCATCGCTGAGTTTCAATAAGGTAAATTTAGCGGATTTCACGGTTACGCTGCTCTTCGATACTTACGAAAAGCAAACTGATGTCAGGGAGAAAATCGGAAAGATAACCTCACTCGTTATGCCTACTGTTGAGGGAAAAGAAACAAAGAAACCTCATATATGCCTGTTTAGCTGGGGGAAATTCACCTACAAGGGAATCATAAATAAACATGACCAGAAATTCACAATGTTTCTCCCGAGCGGGATACCCGTAAGAGCGGAACTGACGGTCACTTTGAAGTCTGTTGTAACAACTGAGGAAGACGCAAAGTTAAAAGGAGCGGAAGCCTGCAGGAAATTGTGGACCGTAAAAAGCGGGGACAGGCTTGACCTTATCGCCGATAAAGCGCTCATGGATGTATCTTTATGGAGGAAGATCGCTGACGAAAACAATATTCTTAACCCGCGTGAGTTTCCAAAAGACGACGACATCGGAAGGACTTTAATAATTCCTGATTAGGGAGTTGTGCCTTATGGCCGCCGATGTAATAAATGTCGCCAATTTCAAGCTGTTCCTGAACGGAAGCGAGCTTTCAAAAGAGTTATTATCCGCTGTGGAAGGAGTGACCCTTGAAGATGAGATTAATCTTCCGGCGATGTTTACTATCAAGTTCAATACGGTTGATTTTTTTAAAGGCGCATGGCGAGGCGTAGATCTTAAGACCTTCAAGGTTGGAGACATTGTAAAAGTCTCGATGGGCATCGACAGTACGGTAGAAATGATGACAGGTGAGATCACATCCCTTGATTATACATTCGGGGATTTTTCCTATGTCGAGATAAGGGGTTATGACAGGCTTCACAGGCTCAGGTTCGGAACAATGAGGCGCTCGTTTAAGGATATGAAGGACAGCGATATCGCATCAAAGGTTGCTTCCGAGGCAAGTCTTTCACCCAGTGCCGACGATACGGGAACCATCCAGCCGTACATATTCCAGAATAACCAGACCAACTATGAATTCCTCCTCGAACGCGCAAACCGGGTTGGTTATGAAATGTTTGTTGATGATAAGACTTTTATTTTCAGGAAATCGCAGGAAGATAAAACCCCGGAGGTAACACTCCAGTACGGGATAGACCTGCAGAATTTTTCAGCCCGGATAAAAACACTGACTGAAGGAAGCAAGATAGAGGTCAGGGGCTGGAACGTTAAAGACAAGGAGGAAATAACCTCCACAGCTTCGAAAGGTAGTGAGAAATCAAAGATGACAGGTAAAGAATCGGGCTATGAAATATCTGAAAAAGCCTTCACGGCTTCGGCAGTCTCGGTAGTGGACGATTTAATCATAGATTCAAAAGACGCTGAAAATATTGCAAAGGCGAAGTATAATCTATTTCTTAAAGAATTTTTAACAGGCGAGGGAATCTGCGGCGGGAATCCGAAAATACGGGCAGGGAAAACCATAGAAATCAAAGGTTTGGGAGACAGGCTCAGCGGCACCTATTATATTGCATCCACTGTTCATTCCATCAACGAGGGAGCATATACAACGACATTCAGGGTGAGGAGGACAGGGGTATGAGCATTACCGGAGTCCTGGAGCAAAGCAGGAGAACTGATTCGCGGATCTCAGGAGTCGTTGTCGGGGTCGTGACCGATAATAAGGATCCTGATAAACTCGGACGCGTGAAGGTAAAAATACCCCGTTTGAGCGGAGAGGATGAATCGAACTGGGCAAGAGTTATTTCCTTTATGGCAGGAAAAGAAATGGGCGGATTTTTTTTGCCTGAGGTGAATGACGAAGTGCTTGTGGCTTTTGAGTACGGCGACATAAACATCCCGTACGTAATAGGTTCGTTATGGAACGGCAAGGACAGCCCGCCTCTTGTAAATGATGACGGGAAGAACAATTTCAGGATTATAAAATCACGAAGCGGACATGTGATAAGGCTTGATGATACCGACGGGCAGGAAAAGATAGAGATAGTGGATAAATCGAAAAATAACAAGATAATCATCGATACCAAAGAAAAGAAAATCTCCATAACATCAGACAAGGACATTGAAATATCCGCACCCAACGGGAAAGTGAAAATCGAGGCAAAGGATATCGAAGCTAAATCATCCGCTTCTACAAAGATTGAGGCATCATCAACTATGGATCTAAAAGCATCCGCAACAGCGAATCTAAAAGGGGCAACGGTGAACATTAATTAATATGGGGCAGCCGGCAGCTAAACAGGGAGACCAGATAATGGCAACAGATACGCATATTATAATGATACCTGCACCTCCGGGGCCGCCTGTGCCTACGCCATTACCGCATCCTTTTGTCGGTATTATAGACGGCGGTCTCAGCTCCGATGTAAAAATAATGGGAATGCCTGCGGCCACTGTTGATTCAACAGCTTCAAACACGCCGCCGCATATCCCGCAGGGAGGGCCGTTCCAGAATCCCCCCTCAAACAAGGCGACCATAAAGATTGGAAGTACTACTGTAAAGATCAATGGGAAAATGGCGGCAAGGAGCGGCGATACGGCAATGACCTGCAATGACCCTTCTGACCTTCCCGTTGGCCAAGTCATAGCGGTTGGCACTGTTCTGATAGGAGGATAAATGACCGATGCGGATTTCTTAGGAAGGGGCTGGAAGTTTCCGGTATCTATTGTAGATGGAAAGATTGTTTCTTCCGAGGGCTACGATTCCATCCGGGAATCCATAATGATAATACTCGGCACTGCCAGGGGCGAGCGGGTCATGAGACCTGATTTCGGATGCGGAATCAACGAGCTTGTTTTTGCACCTAACAATACCTCAACCGCTACACTCATAACGTTTTATATAAAAGAGGCATTGCTGAAGTGGGAACCGCGGATTGAATTACTGAATGTGAACGCAGAGCCAGATGAAACAGAACAGAACAAACTTATCATAAGTATAGATTACATGGTAAAGACGACGAATACAAAGGATAACCTGGTATATCCATTTTACCTTGAAAGGGGGAAGATTGCATGACCGCAGACCCGCCTAAAATCGATTCAAGGGACCAGCAGATGTTATTTGAACAGGTAAGGGACTTGGCTCTTTACTATTGCCCAGAATGGAAAGACGTGCCTGCTATCGAATCGGATAAATATGCCGATACACTCATGCATATCTTTTCCAGGATGATAGAGATAATAATCCAGAGGTTGAACAAAGTCCCTGATAAGAATTTCCTGGTTTTTCTGGATATGGTGGGAACAAATTTATATCCCCCCACAGAGGCCAGGGCACCCCTGACCTTTAACATGGCAAAGGGGGAAACCACATACAGGAGAATACCAGCCGGGGCTCAGGTAGCCACTGCCCAGACAAAAGAAAAAGAAGCCATCGTTTTTGAAACCGCAAAAGACATCACAATTATCCCGCCGAAACTGGTTGGGGCGGTAAGCCTTTCACCCGATGAGGATAAATGGGCTGATCAGACCGCTGTCTTATCCGGCAATACAACTGAGGCTGTTGTCCTTTTCAAAGGGAAGGAACTTGTTCCTCACCGCCTTTACCTCGGTGACAGTGGTCTTTTCAGCTTCAAGGAAAAGGCAGTCATTACACTTGATGTAGTTCTCAAAGTCGATATATCACAGACTGTTCCCTGGGAAGTGAAATGGTACTGCTTCGATGAAAATTTAGCGCCAAAATCCCTGAATGTTGCAGCCGGCACTGACAAGAATGTTGCCAACCTTTTGAAGAGCGGAAGTATTGTTTTTGAACCTGTGGGGGGAATCTCGGAAAAGACCCTGACGGCAAAAGACCAGGAAAAGGACTGGACAAAGCACTGGATGTATGCCGAACTGAATACCCCGATTCCAAAAGATAACCTGCCGTTGATCAACACGATTAAAGCAAGTGTATCGATAGCTTCCGGCTCCCCTGTCCCTCCGGATTTAGCATTTTTCAATAATGTCCCGATTGATTTGACCAGGGATTTCTTTCCTTTTGGAGAAAGACCAAAATTCAATGATACTTTTTATATAGGCTCAAAAGAGGTCTTTTCCAAGGAAGGCGCAATATTAACATTAAAATTCAACTTTTCAGCGGGGGTGGATTCACCGGATACGAAAGCTATAACACTCGTCTGGGAATTCTGGGATGGAAATAGCTGGAAGACAATATATAAAACAACCCAGGAAGGGGTTTCGGGAGATAAGGGTGATTATAAGTTCACCGATACCACCAATGCTTTTACATTCAAAGCCGCTGATCAAAAAACGGTTAAATTCACATGCCCCAAGATAGAAGAGAAGGAAATCAATGGTGAAAAGAACCACTGGGTTCGCGTGCGCATCATTGGCGGGAACTACGGCAAGGATGCAAGCTATGACGAAATTTCAATAGATGCAGGCAAAGGTACGGGAAAAATTAAGAGCAAGGATAAATTTGTTACAGGGACGGAAACGAAGTTCAAGACAGAGCTCAAGATAGGCGATTCAATCACCTCCGCGCGCCAGGCCAGAATCGTTACCAGTATTTCAGATGATAATTCACTCACCATTGATTCTGCTTTTGAACCCGACATTGCTTCCGACACGGATTTTACTATCAAAAAGACCGGATGGATATATAAACCGCCTACTTATAAACCGCCATCCATAAGCAAATTGGCGCTTGAATATTCTTATAATATATCCAAAAAGGATTTGGAGGTCATTCTTACATATAACGATTTCATTTATTGTGATGAAACCGAAGCGTGCAGGAGTGGCAAAACCTTCACCCCATTCCAGCCTGTAGCAGACACCCAGCAGGCAGTCTACCTCGCCTTTGGCCAGGATATTTCTACGCTTCCTGTGACCATATTCTTCCCGCTCCTTGAAAATATGTTCACTGTTCTCATGACCCCTGAATCTTACAACCCTCCGGTCCTGGCGTGGGAATACTGGACAGGTAAGACCTGGTCTCTTCTGAGCGTTGAAGACGGAACAAGGAACCTGACCAAAATGGAGATGATACAATTCCTGGCGCCGGATGACGTGGAAAAGAGGCACTGCTTTGAGTTCGGAACAGAATATTACTGGATACGGGCGAGGCTGGATAAAGGTAAGTATGAGAACCTGCCCCGGTTGAAAGGCATCTACACGAACACTGTATGGGCATATAATCGCATTACGGTTGACAACGAGATTCTGGGTTCAAGCAACGGGAAAACCAGTCAGGTTTTCAATTTTTCCCATTTCCCGGTTTTGCCGGGACAAAAAGTCATTGTGCGGGAGATCTCACTTACCGAAGAGGAGAAATCGACTATCCGCTTTGAGGAAGGGAAGGATGCGATAGAAGAGATAAAGGATGATGATGGCAATGTTATCGGGTACTGGGTGCGGTGGCATGAAAGGAACTATCTTTACTCTTCCGGTCCTTACAGCCGGCACTATATTATTGACCGCAATAAAGGGACGATAACTTTTGGGGACGGTGAAATGGGTATGATTCCTCCTGCAGAAAAGGATAATATCCGGTGCAGTTACCAGTACGGCGGGGGTGTAAAAGGGAATAATGTGGGTGTCCAATCCATAACAAAGCCCATGACGGTTTTTCCTTTTGTTGAATCAGTAACCAATTATGAGGATTCTGATGGCGGTGAGGACCGGAAGGATCTTGACTGGCTCAGGGAACAAGGGCCGCAGACCATCAAACATCGTGACCGGGCTGTCACCTATGAAGATTTTGAATGGCTGGCAAGGGAGGCTTCCCCCAAAGTCGCCAGGGTCAAATGTCTGCCAACCACCGATCCGGGTGAGAATTTCAGGCCTGGCTGGATTACTATGATTATTGTCCCTGATGAACGCGAAAATCCCAAACCTATCCCGGGCAGGGGAATGATTAATGAAATCCAGGACTATATTTTCAACAGAACGTCTACATACCTCACAACCTGCCCTTCCCAAATTAACCTTATTGGCCCGGGCTATATTCAGGTAGGAGTGGAAGCGAAGGTACATTTCACATCGATTACCGATGCAAAAATCATCGAGGGAAGGATCATCGATAATCTTAAGCGGTTTTTTCACCCGCTTATTGGCGGCCCGGAAAAAGAGGGATGGGACTTTGGCAGAAATGTATACATATCACAAGTTTACGATGTCATCGAAAATACAGACGGTGTCGATTATGTGGACGATTTGGTTCTTAACGCTTCGATCCAGATCTATAAATTGATTTTAATGGAGAGTTTAATTCTCTCCGATTCTTACCCGGAGTATAGCCGGATAGAATCGAGTGATGGAAAAATCTCAGTTTCCCTGGCTGAAGAGCTTCCTGAAGGTAAGACAGATGCGCTCACTGTTATGGGTTTTAAGGAGGGGGACAGTATCATCCTGAGCCACCAGGACAAGAGTGCAAACCTCGTAATAAAGTCTGTGTCCCATGGGATGTTGGATGATACCCTTGAATGCGAGCCGTCACAGGTTGATGATGAATATCCTGCGGGCAGTATAGTTAAGACCTCTGACGGGAGGATTAAATCTTTCACTCTCAATAAGGCTCCTGCAGGCGATATAGGTCTTAATCCTCTCAAGATATCAATCCTTAATGTCGGCGATAGTTTTGTCCTGAGCTTTAAAGATGATTCTTCAAAACGATTGACCGGAATGATAAAAAAGGTAAGTAATTCTGAAAAAATTTTCATTGAAGAGAACTACCTTGTTTATTCAGGTGAGCATGCAATAAACAAAGTAAAAGAGGAACTGGCATACCGGTATCTCATAAATACAAATACAAAAGAAATCCATGACCTGAACAGAATACAGCCAAATTGCAATCTGAACCTGATACAAAAAGATCATATGATATTTACCAGAACCCTCGATAAGATTGATGAATACGATTACTGTGGCTGGTGTTTCGGGCCCGGAATGTCAAAACGTTGAGGAGTAAAATGTCAATACCCATACCCAACCTGGATGACAGAAGCTTTGAAGACCTGATGAAAGAGGCAAGGGCTCTTATTCCGCGCTACAACAAAGAGTGGACAAACCATAACCCTTCCGATCCCGGAATAACACTCCTTGAACTCTTCTCATGGCTTGGCGAAATGGTGATTTACAGGATAAACCAGGTACCGGATGAATCCTATATTAACTTTTTAAAGCTAATAGCAGGGGTCCCGCAAGAAGATGAACTTAAGAGATTGCTGAGCGGCCCGTTCTTATTCTCATGGAATACGATTCAAGATAACGATTTTGCAAGATTCCGGACATTTCTTAAGGGCGATTTTGATCTGGATTGGGCAGTCAAAACAAAAATTATCAAAAAAATTGACGATAGAACCCTCATCGCTGTCGAGGAAAAAGGCAGAAACCGGGTGGAGTTAATCCTTGGCAAGAAAGAATACAAGGCAAATCTAAAGATAAATGGATGCCGGACCCGTTACCTGCATGTTGAAAAGAAGAATGGCGACATGGACATCTACAATGTTCCGGACCTGGATATTGAATACAGAAAGCTATTGAATTTGCTTCTGGATATTGAGGATGGGAAAAGGAAAAGTGTAACCGAAATCAAAGAAGCATCTGTGGGTTTCATGGAGTCGGGGTACAGGGCTGTTACATCCGTGGATTTTGAAAACAAAGCTCTTGACTGTATGAAGAAATTACAAAGTGGTCTGGAAGGAAGAGCTATTTGCATGAATAACCGGGATCTGGAATACAGTACTGTAGATATAGAAAAACCGGGCCATTTATCTATAATCATAATCCCCGCCTGGATAGAAAATTCCAGGTACTGTGAAGAGTATCTATTTTGCTTTGATGATATTCCGGCAACCGAGTGCGCCATATTTAAAGATTTCATAAGAAATAATTATGATGCAAACTGGGTGAAGGATGCACAAATTAAAAAAATCGATGAAAATAACATAAACCTGTCCACCGGAAATCATTCCCTCCGGCTCGGATTGAATAATGAAAAAACAAGAGCTATTTTGACAATTGATGGTGCCAGGGCCGATACATTCAATGTCAAAATGGAAAGCAATAAACCGAATATATATTCAGGTTCGAAAGACAAACCGAAGCCTTCGCGTTTGTTAAAAGAAGAGGTAAGGGGGTATCTGGAAGCAAAAAAATTGATCACAACCAGAGTGCATGTGGTATCCCCTTTTTACAAGGACATATTCCTCAAAGTATGGATAGCTCTTAAGAAAAATAAAAACGAAGCGCAAGCTATACAAGAGGCTACAAGCAGGATAAATGAGTACTTTCACCCCGTTACCGGCGGTCCTGAGGGGACGGGGTGGCCACTGGGAAGGAATGTCTACCGGTCTGAACTCTATCATCTCCTGGAAGATGTAGCCGATATCGATCACATTGCAAAGATTTGGATAAACGGTGATGCGGACGTGACCTCTGTGGAGATAAAAGAACATCAATTAATCGCATTGCCCGAATTAACAGTGGAAAAGGCGCCCTATGAATAATAAAGAAAATGAAAGTAAGTATCTCCGGTACCTGCCCGGGATTTACCAGCCTGAAGAAAAGGATAATTTCCTGGGAAGATTCCTGAAAGCGTTCGAAAATATCCTTTCAACCTACTCGCTGCCACAGGTAGATATCAAGAACCCTGCCAGTCTGGCATCCAGACTTCGGGATGTTAATGATCCTTTATCCCTGTACTTAAGAAGGTTATTTTCACAGGAAACTGTATCGCTACTGGATGAGTATGACGGTTTGAGTCCCCCATCCGAAGCTCTCATAAATGCTTTATCCATGGAATTTAACAACCTGCTCCTCAAACCGGTATACGATGAAAAAGGTTTCCGGAAGGTATTGTTAACCGACCCGATAAAAGAACTCATCAAAAAAAATCCGGGAGGCAATGACCTTGTCCTTCTGAATTTGAGCGTACTGGAAGAGGCGTTTCCAGACGAAATCGAGAAAAGGAAAGGCATTGAAGAGATACTGGATTGTATCCAGGATTACTTTGATCCTGATAAAACGCCGCTGGAATTCCTTTCGTGGCTTGCAGGATGGATGGCATTAATCCTCAAGGAGGAGAAAGAATGGAATGCTGATAATGCCAAAAAGAAACGCGACCTCATAGCTAAAATCATACCATTGTACCAGAAACGCGGAACACTGGACGGGCTTAAGGAATATATTAAAATATACGTCGGCGAGGATGTCAAAATATCCATATTTGAATTCTTGGATCCGTTCCAGGTGGGAGTCGCTTCGACCGTCGGGATGAATACAGCGGTGGGGGAAGGGCGCCCCTATTACTTTCAGGTTTTCATGGAATTGCCTATGCTTGACCGGGTTATGCTTGAAAAAAAGAAGAAAGCTATCATAGATATAATCAACCAGGAAAAGCCTGCCCATACGTACTACGTGCTTGTAATCCAGGCCCCGACCATGCAGATATCCTACCATTCCACAGTGGGAGTGGATACGCTGCTTGGCGGCCTGATTATGGGGAAAAACAGCGACTGAGAGTTGATTGAAAAAATTGTATCTTATGTTGATAAAATCAAGGAGGTAAAAATAAATGGCAGAAGTTAAGAGAATGCGGTATTTTGATGGTCTCTTCCTCAAGCAGGAAGAGTTTAACCTGGAACAGAATTATCATATCCGAATGCGGCGCCTTCATAACAGGCATCTCCACACACAGGGGATAGTCTGGGGCCTGGATCTTAAAGTTGTATCCGGTCAAGTCGTAGTCGAGCCGGGAATGGCTATCAATACAATTAAAGGCTCGCAGGATGAAGGTAATGAGAATGAAGACATAAGCGAGGAGATTGTCCTTACTGAGCCCACTACTGTGCCTCTTGGCACTACCGAATTGCAGGCGGGTGTGTATATTTATGTTTATCATAAAAAGGAAGCGGCAGATGAAGTACCGGATAGGGGCGGCACTGATAAGATCCACTGGGTCGAGAAAGCCGTAATCGATAAGGATACAAACAAATCAAATATTAGAGAAAGTGAAGGGAAAATAATACTCGGCAGGGTTCAAACTGATGGCTCACCCCCTGTCGACTCAAGCGTCAGTTATTTTGATAAAGATGGCACTACGCCATTGCGTACCTATGCCGGAGCTTACGGTAAATTGACGCTGTCAATTGAAAAAGAAACCTACATGCCATCCCTTGAAGGAAAGAAAATTGACGGTCAAAACGGAATTCTTGTCACTTCGCAACTAACCAGGTTCAGCGGGGCACTGTCTATAAAGGAAGGAATTAAAGGCGGTCTGCATATTGGCGGAACTGCCGACCCCGGGGATAAAAATCTGGTTGTAGATGGTGACTGTACTATTTATGGAAATCTTGATATCAAGGGTGCTACTACAACAATCGAGACCAAAACGCTGGAAGTTGTAGATAATGTCGTCATAGTGAATAAATATCCACCACAGCCCACCCCGAAGACCATTAATGGGGGTCTTGAGGTTTTCCGCGGGGGTACGGTAAAAAACGCCCAGATAATCTGGGATGAAGCCGCAGATAAATGGAAAATCGGTCTTGAAGGTAATTTAGTGGATATTGCTTATGGTACGAGTTGGGTGGCTTTAACCGACAACTCGGTTGCCAATACACTCCACAGGCACAGTAAAATTGTAAGTTCCGACGGCGCTGTAGATCCGGCCCTGAACATTGATAATTCGGGCAACGTGGGTATCGGAACCGGGACGGCAGATGCCGAGAATGCCGAATCGTGGGGCAAGGTTCTTGATATTCTGGGTCCGAAGAGTGTAAAATTGTCTGTCAGAACGGCTGGCATAGATGCGCGGGTTATGGCGCATGATTCCGGCTGGTGGGGTGCGCCTGCCGGCATGATTATCGGGACGAATACCGCCCATCCGCTGAGTTTCGGTACCGGTTCGGTCACTAGGATGACGATAGACGGCTCCGGCAGGGTCTGCATCGGAACATCGGCACCTGCACGGAAACTCCAGGTCGATGGTGATGTATTAATAAATGCAGGAAGTCTCAAAAGTAATGCGGGGCTGGAGGTTCTCGGAACACCCGGAAGCTGGGGTCCTTCAGTTGGTGTGAATAACGGGAAGCAGGAATGGAGAATTGCTTCCTGGGATGATAATTCTCTCAAGTTCGTCAAGATCACGGGAACAACTTTCACCCCTTTCACTATAAACAACAATTCATTCCAGGATGCACTCGTACTGGCAGCCAGTGGCGTAGGCATCGGGACTTCGGCTCCTTCTGAAAAGTTAGAGGTTAACGGCAGAATTAAAGCTGCTGCGTTTATCGGCGATGGCTCATTGATAACCAATCTTCCAATCGGCCAGTGGTTTACCAATACCAAAGGGATTTATTATGATAAGGGCTACGTCGGCATAGGGACAACGACTCCAGGATATACATTAGATGTAAAGGGAAAAGCAATAAAGCTTGGACTGGAAGGTAATGGCGGAGGGCAGTTAGTTCTAACCAATAATGCAAATGATAATAAAATTTATCTGGAGGCTTTCAACAAGACCGGCGATGGTAATGCAGATGAACTATTACTTACCGGTATATATAGTAAAAACGTCCCAAAGTTAAGCCTGCTTGCAGATTCAACTTATATAGCCGGCAATGTCGGGATAGGGACGACGACCCCGCCTCAAAAGCTTTCGATTAGTGGACAGGAATCAAGCGCACATGGTGTGGGCGCAGGAATTGGAATTTCAAATATAGCTCCAGGGGGTACGAACTGGTATTTAAGGGTAGGTGCAACGGGCACAGCCACTCCGGCAAGTGGTTTTAGCCTAGGAGATGATATTGCTTACAGGCTTGTAATTGACAAATCCGGCAATGTCGGCATAGGGACGACAACGCCAGACAAATTGCCTCTATGCATTTTGTCATCCGATACTCTCTGGGGTTCGGGAATATCACTGGATAACAGACCCGCGGCAGGCGGTAAAAGGTTTGGTATTACCTCAAACCGCAGCAGGCTTTCAATATCGGATATGGATAACACAGCAGATCGATTAGTCATAGATAAGGACGGCAATGTCGGCATAGGGACGATAAGTCCTTCTGAGAGGCTTCATGTTGCCGGCAATTTAGTCATAGATGGAACTCGCACTTTCTTAAAAGGACTCGATTCCAGTGGCAACCACTGGATCATGGCGGGCGGGACAGTGGAAGGTACGAATAGTGCAATCGGTCTTAACCTAAACAAAAAATTATTTTCTGTCGGCCCGGGATGGTCAAAAGCCTTTATGGCTCACCATCCGCTGGATCCTGAAAATAAATATCTTACGCATTCCACGCTTGAAGGACCTGAAAATGCGGTTTTCTATCGCGGGGAAGCGGAACTCTCCGATGGGAGGACGACGGTCCAGCTTCCTGATTATTTTGAAGCATTGACGAGGAAGGAAAACAGGACTGTCCTGATTACACCCAAATTCGAAGGTGATTCCCCGGTTTCTATGCTTGCAGCATCGGAAGTCGATGACGGCAAATTCGATGTGAAAATGATTGACCGCAAGAACCCATCCCAAAAATTCTATTGGGAAGTCAAAGCAGTGAGAGCTGATATTGAAATATTGGGTGTAGAAGAGCAAAAGTTGCCCGCACAATAAAAAGGGGAACGAAATATGACGGCTACGAAAAGAGTAAAGAAAGAGGGAAAAGTATCGGAAGCGAATGAAGCGGATGTAATCGCAGCGAATGTTTTTTTGGATACCGAAAAAAGTCCTAAAACGGAATTGAGCGTTACAAGAAGGGATGCCGAAAAACCTCTTGTCCGGATTAAGATGCTTGGGGCGGGCAGTAATGATTTCCAGGGAGTCCTGGCAATCAGTACCGTCAACAGTGGAACTCCTGGCGGGCCGCTTGTGGAACGAATGAGAATCCATACGAATGGCTACCTGGGCATAGGAACGGACAACCCGAAAACTCCACTGCATATACCTGAGCAGGGACTTCAGATAGGAACAAGCGCCCAGGCATCCGATAATTTTCATATAGTCTCCGATTTTACCGGGAATGCCAGAGGCTTCCGATTATTAAACGGGAATTACGGCGCAGGAACACATCTCTTGACCGTCCTGGCAAATGGCAACGTGGGCATAGGGACGACGGGACCAGCACAGAAACTTGAAATCAGTGGAGCAAATGCAGGATTAGCGATCGGAGGAAGATGGAACGATCCCATTGTGTACACGAGTTATTTTGGTAAACCAGCTAACGACGGTGGTTGGGGTGCGGGTTCTGCCTACTTGAAGTTCATTGATGATGTCACTTCAGCCGACCAATCAATTAAAGGTACAAGGATAGAAGTCTATACGCATAAATATGGTGGGGTGACTAACTTTGCTGCGATATTTGGAGCAAATGGCAACGTCGGCGTCGGGACGACAAATCCGCAGGCGAAGCTGGATGTTGCCGGAAATATCAGGTGCGGGACATCCCAAACAGTCCATAAGGAATCTGCAATAATATTCAGTGGATTGAACGGCGATGTAGACAAGATTTACGAGCTGCGTTTATTTGGCAGGATGGACACAGCAGGGGCAAATAAAAATATAAGGCTGGGTCCCAACAAGATTTTCGACACATCCGGATTTAGAAATTTAACTCACAGATTTTATGAGACTGGCAATAGCGCAAACAGCGACCTTGATATTAGGAACAACGGAGGTCTCACTTTAGGGTTTACGGACTGGAATGCAGATGGCGATATCTTCATCATGGCAAGATTCTATGCGGCAACCGGGAAAAGCAGGGCCCTGGAAGCCACTCACCTGTACACCAATTCGGCTTCAGGAGCCGACAGGGAGTTGCGCGGGAGCCATATTGGATGGTGGTCGGATACTACGACCAACATTACCTCTCTTGTAATTGATTTTAATGGAGGAGCTTTTACAGGGACAGCCTTGCTGACAACGGTTCAACCGTGAGACTGGAACAGTAGAGTCCTTAAAATTTTTATTTGAGGAGAGAAATATGGCGGATACAAAAAGAGTAAAGAATGTTGGAAAAGTATCGGAAGCGTTTGGAGCGGATATAATCGCGTCGAATGTTTTTTTGGATTCCGAAAATAGTCCTACAACTGAATTGAGCGTTACAAGAAGGGATTTAGAAAAACCTCTTGCCAGGATCGTGATGATGGGAGTGGGAAGTGATTTCCAGGGAGTCCTGGCAATCAGTACCACCGGACCTAAAGGCGGTCCTCTTGAAGAACGTATGAGAATCCATACGAACGGCAACGTGGGCATCGGGACACAAGCACCGTCAGAGAGGCTTGAGGTCACAGGTACGGTAAAAGCAGCATCGTTTATGGGCGATGGCATCATCCTGACAGGAATGATTGTCATGTGGTCGGGAGCAATAGACGCTATACCTGAAGGGTGGGCGCTTTGTGACGGCAATAAAGGCACACCTGATTTAAGGAACCGGTTTATAGCTGGGGCAGGCGATAAATATAAACCAGGTGATGCAGGCGGTATGGACGCTGTAACGCTAAATGTAAGGCAAATACCTGCGCATGACCATGAGGGTGATACCCAGCCAAGCGGCCAGCACGAGCATCGCACTGAAGGTAATAATGCCAATGGTCTGGCATGGCGAAAACGAACTTATCCCGGTGAAACAACAGTAACAATGTATTACGGCGGTGGATGGAATGCCGATCCCAACAATGAGATGTGGAGAGGTCATGCGGTTTCAGATTCTGTAGGCCAGCATGCCCATCATTTTAAGACAAATACGAACGGCGGGAACGAGGCTCATGAAAATCGCCCGCCTTATTATGCTTTAGCTTATATCATGAAACTTTAAATGAGGTAGAATTAATATGAAACAACAACTGGAGCAGCGTCTCAAAGAACTCAGGGCAGAATTCGATTCAGGCCAGAGGACTCTTGGAGAACTGGAGATAAAACAGGCGAACCTGAGAAATACATTGCTTCGCATCAGCGGGGCGATTCAGGTGCTGGAGGAGGAATTAGCGAGAGAAAACCAGCCCGGATTGAATAATATCGAGAAGTTTGGGGAGATTCCCAAAATCGAACCTGCTGCGGAATGAATAATTCTTTAACCCTTCAGCTTCACCCAAGCATGACTTTGCGTCTGCAATAACAAGGACTACTGCGAACAGGCGATAGACTGTCGCATTTACAAACCTGCGGCTGCCCAGACTGGAACCAATTATCCCGCCAAGTACTGCGGCAAATGCCCATGGATAGATGATAACAGGGAGGAAATCACGGTTTCGGCAAGCGAAGTACCATGCCGTCACCGAAAGTAATATCGTCGATATGCCCCGCGGCCGAGCTTGCCCGCGAGACAAGGTGGATGTGGATAGCGTTCTGCATGCCCGAGCCTTCCTTGATCGCAGGCGCATACTGGCTGATGAACTCGCCAGTATGTCTCTCCGCATAGAATCCGATGATGTCAACGGGCTCATTCTTTGCAACATAACCCTCTTTTGACCTGGCGAATAATTCTTTCGTAATAGGCTTTCCCTCGGTACGGTTTACATTGATATGCCATTTGATCTCGACCGGTGTACCGGAGAGCAGGAAAGGAAACGGCTTCGTCACATCGATCCCTGCTGCCTGAGCCTGCGTTTTGACGAACCGCTGCAGATCCGCATAGCCCTTTACGGTGTCGGAAACAGGGACATCCAGCCACTTCGCCTGCTCCGTCCAGACGAGAAAAATAGCCCCGTGCTTGAACGTCCGATCGACAGTGTAATCAGCCCCGCGGACTTTCGTGATATACGGTTTTGAGTCGAATATCGTGATCTCTCCGTCGAGGTCTTCTATCGGTCCGATAGCATACAGGCCCGGCCGGTTGGATACCGTCTCCAGTGATATAACGCTTGAGGCCTTGCCTGTTTTGAATATCTCCTGCTGCGCACCGACGTACTCGACCAAGCCTGTTTTCACATTAATCATTCCTTTATTATATGTATAGCAGCTTTTTTCAAAGAGACTCTAATCGTTTTTCCCTGTTCAATTTCAAGACGTTCAAAAGCATGTGATGGCATTTCAATTTCAAGATTAAAATCCCCGTCAATAAAAAGTAAATATGTCGCTCCTTTTGAGATTATTTCGGTGATTTTTCCTGAAAAAACGTTCTCTGCTACGGCTTTTCCAAGGGGTCGGTCTTCTCGCACCACCATTACCTGGTCCGGACGGATACACCAGGTAACTTCCTCGCCAATTTCCAGACCTTCCGTTCCCGGTGCGATTATTTTTTCCTGGCTCTGGATTACAACTTCATCGGTTCTTATCTCAAGAACCGTTCCTTTAAAAATATTGTTCATTCCCACAAGTTTTGCCACATTCTTGCTAATTGGTTTTGAAAAAATCTCTTTGGGAGTGCCTGTTTGTTCTATCCCGCCGTGTCTGTAAACAATAATGGTATCGGCCATTGTATAAGCTTCAACCGGGTTATGAGTAATCAAAAGAATGGGTATTTTAATAATCTCCCTTATTTTTCTCAAATCCCTTCTTAATCTCATCCTGACAACATAATCAAGAGAAGAAAAAGGCTCATCAAGGAGCAGTATTTTGGGTCGGGTTATTAGCGCTCTTGCAAGTGCAATCCTCTGGCGCTGACCTCCTGACAATTGAGAAGGATACCTTTTTTCAAGGCCATGGATTTCAAAAATATCCAGCATCTCTTCCATCTTTTCTTTTGTATTATTCCTGGAATGCAAGCCAAAAATGATATTTTCTTCAACCGTAAGATGCGGGAATAACGCATAATTCTGGAAAAGATATCCGACATTCCTCTTTTGTGGCGAAATATTGATTTTTTTTTTCAGAATCAAAATATGTATTACCATTTACAATTATTAAGCCTTTATCTGGAACTTCAAGTCCAGCGATGCAGTCAAGAGTCAGTGTTTTCCAGGCTCCGGAAGGACCGAAAAGAACTATCATTTCATTACCACATTCAAATTCTGCATTCAGCGCGAACCCATTTGAATCCTTATTCGTTAATTTTTTGGATATACTGACATGTAAATCCATAGTCAATCCGTTCTGCTGATTCTGGTAGTTATGTATATTACAGCTATTGAAACTGCAGTCAGGATAATCACAAGCGTGGTAGCAAACTGGTCTTCACCTGACTGGAATGCGCTATAGATGGCAAGAGGCATTGTGCTTGTTTTCTCTGGGATATTTCCCGCAACCATTATCGTTGCCCCGAATTCACCGAGTGCCCTGGCAAAACTTAGAACCAGACCCGCAATCAATCCTTTTTTTGCAAGCGGCAGGGTTACAAGAAAGAAAGTCTGCGTTTCGGATTTGCCAAGAGTAAATGCTGCTTTCTCATATTCTATGTCAACAGATTCAATCGCAGCTTTTGCGGATTTTATCATTATGGGAATTGCAACTACGGTTGAGGCTATGACTGCTGCCTGCCATGTGAACATTACGCTCCAGCCTGTCAGCTTATAGATGTAATTCCCTATAATTCCATTCTTTCCGAGGAGGATGATAAGATAGTATCCTGTGACAGTTGGGGGAAGTATCATGGGGAGCGTCGTGAAAGCATCCAGCATTGCTCTTCCGAAAAATCGCTTCCTTGCAAGCACGTATGCAATTAATGTTCCAAGCACAGCTATTATTGACGTTGCTAATGCAGACACCCATAGAGACAGGACAAGGGGAGAATAATCCATTTACTCATCCAAAACCATTTTTACGTAAAATAGTTTGTCCCTCATCGCTCCGGATGTATTCGATGAATTGCCAGGATATGTCTGGTTGCTGGCTGTCCTTTATGACTGCCATTGGATATACTATAGGCGGATATAAAGAATCGTTAATCGGGGAAATGCTCAAATTATTTCCCAAAGTATCAGAGAAATAAACAAAGCCTGCATCCACTTCTCCGCGCTTAACATAATCAAGGACCTGGCGCACATTCTCAGCAAATATAAGTTTAGGCTTTAGCGTCTCATATATTCCCGCATTCTCAAGGAATGTCCGGGCGTATAGTCCCGCCGGCACAGTCTTTGGGTTACCTGTTGCTATTTTATCGAGGTTTTTAAGATCTTCGATTGTCAACCCGGATGGTGCAATTATAACAAGCTTATTTCTTGTGAAGTTTATTCTTGTTGAGTTGATTATTAAACCTTTTTCACCCAGCGCGTTCATTTCGTTTTGCGAAGCGCTTGCAAATATATCAACCGAAGCGCCCTGTTCTATTTGTTTTTGAAGCACGCCTGAAGCGCCAAAATTAAAATCGATCTTAACTTCAGGATGTTTTTTCTGAAATTCTGCTCCCATATCCCTAAATGCGTCCTGGAGACTTATCGCTGCTGAAACAGTGATTTCCACCGGCTCATTTTCTTTTGGTTTTTCGGATAAATAACCGGCTGTTGCTATCGCTATAACAATTAAAAAAATTGTTAACAAATACTTTATTTTCATACTTTTTCGTCTCATTGTCACGAGGTGAAACTGTTCACTCAAAAATAACGATTTAATATAAACTTTTCTAAAAATCCATTAATTGCCGTATTCTCTCTCAATATTATCAAGCAGTGTGTTCAATATTTCCTTTATTTCCCCTACATTGCTATGCGATACGATTTCATCCGCTGCCTGTATGTATTTCCCGTCCACAATCTCATCGCTGCAGTTCTGTAACATGAGGTTGATGCTCTTTTCCGAATATTCAAGATGGAACTGCAATCCAACCACCCGCCCGTACTCAAATGCCTGGTTCACGCATCCTTCACTTCCTGCTATTCTTACTGCGCCCGGCGGTATTTTGAATGTATCTCCGTGCCAGTGAAAAGCGGTGAATTTACGGGGCAGCGTACTGAAAACCGGGGAGTCTCCCGCATCTGCTGTTAATGAGACAGGGAACCATCCGATTTCCTTATATTTGTTCTTGCTTACCTTGCCGCCGAGGACATCCGCAATCAATTGGGAGCCAAGGCACATCCCCACGACGATTTTTTTGTTCGCGATAGCTTCAGCGATAAAATTCTTTTCTTCCCTGAGCCAGGGGTATTTTTCTTCCTCGTAGATGTTCATCGACCCGCCCATAATGAAAAGCCAGTCAAAGTCATCGATATCCGGGAGTTCTTCGTTATTGAAGAGCAGCGTTCTTGAAATGGTGTGGCCTCTGTCCTTTGCCCAGACTTCGATGTTTGCCAAGCCTTCAAAGGGTTCATGTTCAAGGGAATGGATTCTCATGTTTTTTTCTCCTGCATCATCTGACTATTAAACCTGTACGTATGAAGTATGTCTTCAGCCCTGATAATGCCTACCTTCTCCCCATTTTCTATCACTGCTATATGCGTTGATTTGCAGCGCTCAAACATCGCGATGGCGTCTGTGAGCCACTTATCCGAGTCAATTGTCAGCTCTGGTGAGTGCATGATTTCATCCACTTCAATATCCAGATTTGCTCTCTCAGCCACGCTCTGCATGACATCCTCTACGGAAATAATGCCTGTAAGCCTGCCGTTTTTACTGATAAGCACACTTGCAACTTTATTCTTCTTCATGAGTTGTGCAGCCTCAACAAGTGATGTCCCGGTGGGAACTACCACTGGGTTTGGGAGGAGGGTGTGGCTTATTTTGGACATTGTTATGTAACCTCTATCATAATGGAAAAACCACAGAGAGCACAGAGGACACAGAGAAAGAAAACACGTCTCTGCGAACTCTGCGTCCTCTGTGGTTGATTTTTCTGCTCCTCTCACCTCGCCTTCGGCTCGCACACGATATTCTTCTTCGGGCACCCCCGCGCGCATGCGCCGCAGCCGATGCAGTTCTCAGGATGCGCCACTGTCATGACCTTGGCGCCGCAGAGGTCATCGGCATTGGGGTGGTCGATGTACTCAAACACTCCGCGCCCGCATATCTTGAAGCACTTGCCGCAGCATCCGCAGTTGTTGATATTGCTCCTTACCACAAATGTGGGAGTAAAGCTACCGCCGGATGCGGTTATTCCTGTTACATATTCCATGTTTTCACCTCACTGATGCAGCTTGTTGGGGTCATACTTGTGTCCCAGGATGGCGTTCGTCATCTGGTCAAGAAGGTATATCGAACCGTTGTAACCCATGATGGAATACCGATACACTCCAACCCGGTCATAAACCGGGAACCCAAAGCGCACAAGTGGAACGCCCTCATCATCTGCTACGTCCTTGCCTTTTGAGTTGCCAAGTATCAGTTCTGCCCCATAGGTTTTCACGACCTCGTGGAATTCATACAGGTCTGTACCTTCAAGTATTTGCATATCTGTCTTGTATTCGCTGTTCACCGCCTTTATGTCAGGTGCAAAGTCCTTATGCTTCGTGGCTGTCATGGCAACTGTGGGGTTCATACCTGCTTCTGCACAGAACCTTACGATTGCAGACACAAGGTCAGGGTCGCCGAATATCGCGACCTTGCGCCCGAACATGTAGTGGTGTACATCAACCATGCTGTCTATCAGGCGCCCGCGGTCTTTCTTAATCTCATCCGGGATCGAAGCACCGCTTAACTTGCTGATGTTCTGTACGAACCTGTCAGTGTTTGCAACGCCTATTGGCGCAGGAGCAAGCACAGCTGGAACTTTGAACTTGTTCTGGAGATACGATGCAGCAGAACCTGCTGCCCTGCAGATAGCGACAGTACCCAGTGAATTTGCCGAATCAATGATATCAGCAGGCTCTGTTCCTCCATCAGGCAGCAGAGACTTGTGACCGCCAGGCATTATTGGTGTATCAAGGGTTTCCGAGATATCGGACAGGAATATGTTCTTCACATTCATTATGCGAAGCATGTTCTTTATCTCCCTGATATCGCCCGGATTTATTATGCCCGTGATGATGTTTATTTTGTTATTGGGTTCACTCTTTACAGCCAGTGTTTCCACTAGCGCCCGCATCGCATTATCATAGCCTGTGAGATGAGTTCCTACATAGCTTGGAGTGGATGCGGGGATTATCCTCATCGTATCATCGTGTGCCAGGGCTTTCTTTGAGATCAGTTTTACATCATCTCCAATTGTCTCGCTCATGCAGGTTGTGCATATACCGATAAGGGCAGGATTGATACGCGACTTCACGTTCTCTATGGCTTCTGTCAGGTTCTTGGCCCCGCCATACACCGCAGCGTCCTCGGCAAGCGATGAAACTGCTACCTCGGCAGATTCCCTGAAATGCCTCGCGATATTGTAGCGGGGATACGTGCTGCATCCCTGTGAGCCATGCACAAGGGGCACACAGCCGTGTACCCCCATGTAGGCAAGTATTGCGCCCATTGGCTGACACATCTTGGGCGGGTTAATCGTTACGCTTCGAGCCATTTAGCTCACCTCCAGCGGCTTGTTTATAAATTTCCATACCGGGCTGTTGACCGCAACATCAATATCTCTTGCAAAATTCACGAATCCCTCAAATCCTGCATAAGGCCCTTCTTCGTAGGAATGACCGTTGATAAAGGGAATGCCAAGCTTGTATGTCAGGTATTTCTCCTTCAGGCCGCCGATAAAGAAATCTGGCTTGAGCTTGACAAGGTATTCCTCTATCTCAAGGGCATTTGGATTGTCTATGCATATATGCCCCGGCATCACCTTTGACATTATCTTTTCATAGTCGTCCTTATGACCGAAAGTGGTTGCCGTAAGGATGGTCTCGATGCCCAGCTCTCGCATCGGCTCAATCCAGTGCCATGCCCGCGGCGCTCCCTGGTATATGAAGCACTTCTTGCCCTCAAGTCTCCTTCTATAGTAATCGATACCGGGCTGGTATTTCGCAAGCTCTTCGGCAATGACCTTTTCTGCGTTCTCTTCAAGGTGGAAGAACTTCCCAACCTCGCGAAGAGCTTCTGTTGTCTGCGCCATGCCAAATAGGGACACGTTAATATATGGGACTCCATATTTGTCCTGTATCATCTTTGCTATGTATGTCGACGACCTCTGGCATTGTACGATATTCAGTTTCGCCCTGTGCATAGGAGGAATATCATTGTATGAGGCGTTGCCTGTAAATACCGAAAGCACCCGCACGCCCATTCTCTCAAACAACGGCTTGACTATCCAGGCATCACCGTCGATGTTGAATTCACCGATTATGCACATGTCGTAAGGCGTGGTCTCTGCAGGTTCCTCTGTTCCTACCACTTTCTCAAATAGCGTGCGGTTGGCGATATGATGGCCAAGGGACTGGCTCACACCTCTGAAGCCTTCGCAGTGGAACGGTACCACAGGTATACCTATCTTTTCCTGAGCCTGTTTGCATATCGCTTCGGTGTCATCTCCTATCAGCCCGACCACGCATGTGGAATACACGAATACTGCCTTGCCTTCTGGAAACAGTTCATGCGCTTCAATTATGGAATTTAATAGTTTTTTTGCTCCTCCGTAAATAACGCTTTCTTCTGTCAGGTCTGTACTGAAGCAATACTTCCTGTGCAGCTTCATGTCCGAAAGGTTCCTGCGCGTGCCCCAGGTATAGTAGGCGCATCCTATGGGGCCGTGCACCAGCTGGATAACGTCCTTTACAGGACCTCCCACAACACCCCTGCACCCCGCAAACGTGCAGCCACGTTCGGTCATGTCGCCGGGCACCGTCTGGACATTGCACATGGGCAGTATCATGTTCCCGGGATCGTGACATACTATGTGCGGCTGGCGCTGCGGTATCGGGATGTCGCATTCCGGTAATATTGTTGTCATTTTTTTTCTCCGTAATTATTTTCTCTATTTTAATCAAAATTCATTTCTACTTGATTGCCTGTTCTCCTTTCTCTCCTGTCCTCACTCTCACCGCATCTTCCACAAGGCATACGAATATCTTGCCGTCTCCTATGTGCCCGCTCTGATTAGTTCTGATTATGGTCTCAACCACTTGAGGGACATCCTCATCCTCGACCACTGCGTATATCATCCTCTTGGGGATAAAGCGCATGCTGACACCGGTATTTTTCTCTTCTACCTCTGTGAGTGTGGGATCAAGTTCATAATTCCAGCCAGGCAGTCCCTTCTGTTTGCCTCTGCCTTCTACGCTTACCATTGTGAGCGCTGGAATTCCTATTCCCAAGAGACCTGCTTTGGTCTCCTGGAGCCTGTGTCTTCGTATTATGGCGATAACTTCCTTCATTATCTCACCTATAATCCTGATTCTCCAGTCCTCACAGTGTATGCCTCTGAAACATCGGTCACGAAAATCTTGCCGTCCCCGATATTCCCGGTACGTGCGCTGTTCTGGATGATGTTCACAGCCTTTGACACATCTTCATCTTCCACGACCAGCATCAGCATCACTTTGGGCAGCTCATCGTAACACACTGTCCCTACTCTGATACCTTTCTGCTTGCCGCGTCCGAACACGTTCATCTTGGTCATGGAGTAGAATCCATCTTTTTCCAGGTGCTCCACGACTTTTTCTTCCTTGTTTGGTCTGATTATTGCACGAATCATCTTCATATTCTCACCTCTCAACAATCCCGAATTCAACCATCATATTCTCAAGCTCCTGCATCGCCATTGGCTTTGGTATCACGAAATTCTTGTTCTCAATAATGTTTTTTGCAAGAGAACGGTAGACCTCGGCCTGTTTGCATGTTGGATCAAAGTCTATGACAGTTTTGCGGTTTATTTCTGCGCGCTGGACCATATTGTCCCGCGGTACGAACTGGATCAAATGTGAGCCTATTTTCTTTGAGAATTCAGTAAGAAGTTCAAGTTCATTGTCCACGTTGCGGGAGTTGCATATAATGCCGCCCAGGCGCGCATCGCCGTTTTCTGCGAATTTGACTATGCCCTTACAGATATTGTTGGCGGCATAGAGCGCCATAAGTTCCCCGCTTGCCACGATGTATATCTCTTTTGCGTATCCTTCGCGTATTGGCATGGCAAACCCGCCGCATACTACGTCTCCGAGCACATCGTAGAAGACGAAATCGAATTCTTCGTTGTAAGCGCCAAGTTCTTCCAGCAGTTTTATTGCCGTGATGACGCCACGCCCTGCGCAGCCCACGCCTGGTTCGGGACCGCCTGCCTCGACACACTTTATCCCGCCATAGCCTGTATGCCGTACAGCATCAAGCGTTACGCCGGCTGGGCCGTTGTCACGCATGGTGTCAAGTACCGTTGCCTGCACTTTTCCCCAGAGGAGCATTCTCGTTGAATCTGCTTTGGGGTCGCAGCCTATCTGCATCACACGCTTACCGATTGAGGCAAGTGCTGCGGTAAGATTCTGGGTTGTTGTGGACTTACCGATTCCACCTTTTCCGTATATTGCTATTTGTCTCATTTATTCCTCCTATAGGTAAACGACAGCCTACTGGTGATTTAATATTACTTAAAGATTTTCAAAATAAAAAATATTACACAGATGATAAAATTGAAAAAAAATAGTCCTGACGTGTTAACTAAAATTCTTATAATTCTTCAAATATGTACGGATTGACCATACCCCGAACGAAGTGGTGAGAACAGTAAATATAAAAAGCCCCATCTGTGGCGTTCCGTTAATGCTGGCGATCAGGAGAAATCCCCGAATTCCTATAATCAAAAAGACTATTCCACCTACTGCATAAGATACTATTCTGAAGTTTTCGAACATTTTTTTCTTATCCATGCCTGTTTATTATAAGATAGAAGTATATATAGATTTCTCTTATTATTAGCAAAATTTAAATACTATTAACTATTCAGTGGATAGCTGTTTACCTATTAAGCCTAGGTATTAGGAGGAAAAATGAATAAAAAAATACAAAGCTTGACAATAGTCAGCATAATTCTGATGCTTGCTTTGCCTGCTTTAGCAGGTGATCCGAGTGGTGCGAATACGTACAAAGATGATATAGCGGGATTAAAAATTGCCGTGAACTTTTCATGGACGCTTCTCGCTGCCTTCCTGGTCTTCTTTATGCAGGCAGGATTTGCTTTTCTGGGCGCTGGAGCGCTGCGGGTAAAAAATACTGTCAATTATTTTGCTAAGAGTTACATGGACTTCTCGATAGGCGCATTAGCCTACTGGGCAGTCGGCTTTGGCTTGATGTTCGGTGGCTCAAAGCTTGTCCCGGGACTGGAAGCGGGCAATTCCTGGATTGGATGGAGTGGCTTCTTCCTGACCGGCGATGCCTATGACGTTCAAACAATAATGTTCTGGATGTTCCAGGTGGTATTCGCAGCCACTGCAGCCACTATCGTGGCGGGTGTGCTTGCAGAAAGACTGAAACTTCAGGCATACCTCATATATAGCGCAATAGTTACCGCTATCATATACAGCATCTACGGGCACTGGATATGGGGCGGAGGCTGGCTCTCCACACTGCCTTTCGGTGTTGGCGCAAGGGATTTCGCGGGATCGGGCGCTGTTCACGCCATAGGAGGTTTCGTAGGGCTTGCGGGTGCAATACTGCTTGGTCCGAGAATAGGCAAGTTCAACAAAGACGGAACACCCAATGCAATACCAGGACATGACGTGGGATATATTGTTATGGGCACATTTTTCCTGTTCTTCGGCTGGTTCGGGTTCAACCCGGGCAGTACGCTTGCAGCCACAGACTTACGAATCTCGGTAATTGCTGTCAACACATTCCTTGCCGGCT
>CABMII010000066.1 GCA_902386255.1 uncultured archaeon | reverse complement strand
GCATGGTCGGGTTTGAGTTCTTCAAGGACTTTTGTAAAACAAACAACCATTATTTCGTTCATTGTCATAATTTTGCGAAGTTCATCTATCTGGAATGGGCTGACTTCAAGGATGAAATATTTATCGACCAGCTTTTTTATCTCAACTGCAAGAATTTCCCGTTTTTTAGCTGTCAATTGTTTTGAATCCTTCACCCCGATTTCTGAAAGTGCATCCAGCTTTTTTTCATCAAGAAGCACCCCCGCAACGCACATGGGACCGAGCACAGGTCCTTTCCCCGCTTCGTCTATTCCAGAAATCATCGTGTCCTCCGGTTATAATACCCTGTCCGAAGTCGTAATCTCGGTACCGTATATATTTTTCATGTACTTGAGGGCATATTCGTGGGCTTCTTCATCGATTGAAGCGGTACTGTCGCGAAGTACAATTGTATCAAATCCGGAAAAATAGGCAAAAGCAACATCATTCTGGATGCAGATATCCGTACTTACCCCTGTAAAAATCAGGGTATCTATTCCCATTTTTTTCAGGATTTCAGGTAAACCGGTATTCGGAAACCCGCCATACCATCTTTTTTCGATTACAATATCCGCGCTTTCGGGTTTGAGTTCGGGTATTATTTCCGAACCTTTAGTGCCTTTCATGGCGTGTTCTCCCCAGATTTTCATCTCCCGGTCTGTGGGGGTGTGAACATCACGGAGGTATATTATCGGAATGCCCTGTTTTCTTGCTTTTTTTATAAGATTCGCAATATTTGGAACTATTTTCTGCGCGCGAACGCTGCCCAGTCTTCCTGTTACGAAATCATTCAACATATCCGCCACGATAATTGCTTTTTTCATACTTCCACCATGATTAATTCTGGCTCGCGTTTATTTAAGCTTTGGTACCTGAAATCAATACGGAAAAGTTTCATTCAGCAGCCGCAGGTTCAGCAACCGGCGCTCCTCTCGGTGGGTTCTCCTCGATGACCGGTCTCTCCTTCCTGTAGTCCTTAAGTCTCCTGACTATTACCTCTGTTAAAAACAATCCAAGCGCCGCAAGCAGGAAGGGCTCTTTCTGGCTCATCGGTTCCTGCACAGTCCTGACTGCCTTTTCCTTTATGTCAAGGAGCAGCAGACCTTCCACTTCACTCTCATCATAAACGCGCCCGCCGTTTGCATTGATAACAGATTCGAGTTGATCATTGAAACCTACATCCCTGTATTCAAGCGGATAATTTACAGCTATGCCGTAGCCAGAGAGGTCATGGAATCCTGCTTTCTCAAGGTTTATGGAGGTCTCGTAGGTTGTAGGCCCGGTTCTTGAAAGGTCAACCGGCGCGCCGTCAAGTTTGACCTGCGGAAGCGTGTTTGAAGTAACAATAACCTTGCCCGGAGTTCCGCCCCAGATGTCCTCAGCCTGTATCACCACGCCTCCTGTGGGGCGCGGGTCTCCGATTGCCCAGTTAATCATCGAAGAAATGAGGCGCGAATTCTCACCGCTGTAAACCGCCGAAGCCCATGGTCTGGAGGGGTCGCCGGCGGACGGATCTCCGTTATCGGTTGTGAAAGCCGCAACCCTTCCGAGCCCGAAACCCCATGTGGTGAGGATAGGTTTGCCGTCTGTTGTTGCGACAAGCTCATCCGAGCCGAGTTTTGGCGTTACGTCGTTGTATCCCGTCACGGAGGCGGTCAGGTTGAGGTATTGTGTGATGAAATGGCTGGTGTCCACAGCTACTAACGGGTATTCATGGCTGATTTCAGGTGTAGGCGTGGGAGTTGGTGTTATTTCAGGGGAGGGATTCTCGCTTAGGCACATATTGATTGTGCATATTCTTTCATCAGGGTTGAGCACTTGAACTGATTTGCCAAAGACACTTGCTAATTCTTGGTATCCAGTAGGCTTGCCACCTGGTAAAATCGCATCTTGTTTCATTTGTGGGGTTAAAAAAGTAGTAGATACTTGCAAAAACAGGATATCTACATTTTGTTGAATCAATTTATTTACTGTAGTTGAATCCTCAGAAATTTGAGTACCATCTGATATCACTATGATAGTCTTTGTGCCACCTGCTTTATCCAGCATTTCTAGAGCTGCTGCTAATCCATCATCTATATTTGTCGGATTGGCTATACCTGTGGGTCCTATTTTACTTATCCACTGTATGTAATCATTCCTACTCGCATCACTCGCCATGGAGATGATATCTGTTTGCTCAATTTTACCACCAAAAGCAACAATACCGATTGAACTTCCTCGATCAATGTATTTAACCACACTTTGCGCGTTGGCATCGATTTGCCCTATAAGTGAGATTCCTGTAGTGGCGTCTTTTGCTGAAGTGCTCCCCGAAGCATCAATTAAGATTACTATATTTTTTCCTCCCCTGTACTCAGCCGCCCTTGATATGATTGGCAATAAAGCCTCAACCGGCGAATTATTGTAATTCCCCTTATCATACGAAGCGTCCCCGCCAACCACGACCAGACCTCCACCGCCCCCGACATATTTCCTCAAAGAATCGGCATTCAACTGCCCTGCATCCTTATTATCTATAATAACAGCCTTGTAAGGCGAAAGGTCATCGGACACATTGTTCAGGGCTGTGACCTGGTACAGGCTGCTTGCGACCGTATAAAGCGGCGAGGTTTTATCATCTGTAACCATGAGAACCTGCGGCTTGGGAACCACGAACACGGATTTATAGAAAACATTGTTGAGCGGGTTATAGTCCTCGCTCGTGGGGGTTATGGTGGCTGTTACCTTGTGCGTTCCCAGTGAATTGAACGTATACGAAACAGGAATGACTTTAGTCCGCTCCGTCTGCGTAAAGGACTCGCTTTCCACGGATGTGCCGTCGATATCCACATCAAGCTTGTAGCTCGTTTCATTTCCCGCCTGCCTCACGACTATATTAAAAGTGTTCTCATTCCCTATTATAAGGTTCTTGGCGCTTACTATCTCCACGCTCGCATCGTTATGTATTGGCTCCTGCCTCACGGCAAACACTTTTGTCCCTGTTTTTGAGACAAAGGAGATGGCTTCGAAAAGGTCTTTTCCGTAATTGCTGTTCCCGTCGCTCACAAGAACTATATTGTTATTCCCTTCAGCGTCCTGGATAACCTCATCCCCTATCGGAGATTTAATCCCTGCAAACTGCTTGAATGTGGTCGGGGTTTTTGATTTTAAGGCTTCGAATATTTTCTGCCCAGTATCCTTATTAAACAAATCCATGCTCAGCGTCTGGTCAGAAACCACGGTAATCTTCGGCGCTTCATCCCTTATCGTGCTTGTGCCCAGAGTATATGGCGAGGCAAGAGCGATTATAAGAAGACTTAGGATAACGATGCGCGAGATTATAAGCGCCCTGGGGATTCCTTTCCTGATGGCATACCATCCTGCAAGAACTACGGGGCTGATGAGGAGTAGAACGAGCGGATTTGCAAGCTGGGGGAAATCCATTACAGTTCACCTCTCCAGCGCAGGTAGTACAGTTCAAGAAAAACAAGGAACATCCCTGCGATTATTAAATAAATATCAAGATATTCCGGCTGTCTGATAACCTGGACATTATACGGTATCGCCTGCGCAGCCGTCAGGTTCGCGCCTGTTGTAAGACCCGCGCCTGCGAGGTTTGATTCCGTTTCATCGTAAAGGTTTACTGCCACGTCCTTATCAGGCAGATGATAAACTCCCACTTCATCAAGCAGCAAAAAGTCTGTTGTAACAGAATCAGTCGGGGTTGTTACGGTCTCCGTGGCAGGAAGTTTGATAAACTGTCCAGTTTTTGCGTTGTATTCGCTAACATCCAGGCTCCCGCTTATCCATTCCAGCAACTGTTTCCAGAATAGCGGGTAATCCGCATGCGAATGAAAGTCGTTCCAGATATTTTCATTCAGGGGGTCGTAGATATTATCCCCGACCGGGTCTGCAAGTCCGGAATAAATCACCATTCCTTTTCCGAACTTCCAGTAGGCAAGCATTACTGAAGCATTATTCCCTCCTTCAACAAGCGATATCGCGCCGCGTTTCGCCTGTGCCTTGAAATATTTCTTTACTGTTATTTTGTCAATGTCTATGCCGCTGGTTATCATGCTCGGCTGGACTATATTCAGCGATGTCCCGTTCGAGATGGAATCAAGTGTCACCGGCAACAGCTCCGAGTCATTTAAACCCTGTGAGGCGATTATTACTGCATTTCCTCCTCCGCTGACATAGTCGGACAAGCTTTGCATTGCGCCTGATGGCAATGGAGAACTCACAAATACAATCGAATAATCAGACATTGAAGGGATGTGGTTGGTATCTGTTTTCTTAACCGAGGTAAAAGGAATAAGACCGAGAGCCACGACCGAAGGCGATTTTGCATTATCGGTAATATAAAGAAGGTCATGTTTTATTGATTTTGGTATTATCACATAGGCATTGTTATCAAGAGGTAGGGCATCATCGGCGCCGATTGAGATTTTAGTTGTTCCGGCTGCCAGGTTGCTTATTGCAAAGTTCTGGCTTGACTGGCCGTTCAGGTGAAGCGTGTTTGAAAGCACGTTCGTGCTATCAGTAGTAACATCAATTTTTACATCTTGTGCTTGCGTATTGAAGTTTTTAATTACAATCGTATAATCGCCATTGGATTCAAACCAGCCGTTCACGATTCCTATGTTGTCCGTCCTTCCGCTTACTGTAACGAAATCCACGGTGATACCGTTGGATTCGGCAAGCGCCTTTGCAACCGAAGGGTCATCTCCTATCCAGCTTGTAAAATCTGAGAACACCACTATCCTGCCCCCATCCGGAAGCACCCTTCTGCCCAGAAGAATGGCACTTGACAGGTCGGTACTCGTGGCTTTTGCCTTTAATTTCCGAAGCGCATCCGACGCGCTGCTTGAAGGTGCGTCCTGCATCACCATCAAAGGCACGCTTTCAGCAAGGATGAGCGTGTTCTTTGCAGAGAGAAAATTTTGCGCCTGGTCAACGGCGCTTTCAAACTTGGTATTGCCCAGAGCGGTTTTAGCCTGCATGCTGCCTGAACCATCAAGGATTATTACGGTTGAACCTCCTCCTGCTTCCTGGTTTGCCATGATGAACGGCGCAGCAACCGCAAGCGAGACAAGGGTGAGAACAAGAAGCTGGATGAGGAAGAGGGGGTCTTTGAGAAATTTCCTAAAAATATTGAGCCTTTTTTTCTTTTCAAGGTCAAAAAGGAACATTAGCGAGGGTATTTTTAATTTCTTTGGCCTGGGTCTTAAGAGATAGATTATTATAAGCGGTATTATGGAAAGAAGAGCGTAGAGCCCTGCAGTATTTGCGAACTGTACGGGATTGGCGTATAATGTATCCAGAAGACTCATTTTCTACCTCCGTACTACCTTCTTTACCTGTCTCTGGTTCACAACCTCGAATATTGCATCGAATACCGGTTTGTCCGTGGTAACCGTATGGAAATCCGCCCCGACATTGAGGCAGGTCTCTTTTATCCCTGCGATATGGTCGCCGAGCAGCTTTTCGTATTCTGCACGAAGGCGGGGGCTTGTGTATATATCAATTTTCCTGTCAGTCTCAAGGTCGATTAATTTTGCCTCGCCTCCAAGGTTCAGGTTCTTTTCCACGGGGTCGAGAACCTGAATTAATACAAGCTCATTGTCCCCGAGCCTGAATATCGCGCTCTTGACAGCATTGATGTCGGTCATGAAATCCGATATGATGAAAACAAGTGACCTTGATTTTATAATGGCGGCGTACTTTTCCATGCAGTAATCAAATCTTGTTTTTCCAATAAGCTGCGTGTTGTTCAGAAGGTCAATTGTCTGGGAGAGGTATCTCCTTCCTCTTTTGGGTTTTGTAATATTGATTTCTTCCGCGAACGTGGATACCCCGAACTTCTCGTTATCCTTGGTTACAAGATAGGCAAAACCCAGGGCGAGCATCGCGGCGTACTCGAACTTGTTTCGAAAATCCATACTCTTGCTCGTATCAAGCAGTATGTGCGTTGTCAGGCTCTTTTCTTCTTCGAATTCCTTGACATAGAGCTTCTCGGTGCGCCCGTACACCTTCCAGTCGATTATCTTAAAATCATCTCCCTGCGTGTATTCGCGGTAGCTCACAGGCTCCATGCCCCTGCCCCTCAAAATGGAGCGCCTGCTCCCGCTGTACGCCGTCGAAACGCGTTTTCGCACCATGAATGAGAAGCGGTCAAGCTCCTTGAAAAACGAAGTGTCAATCATAAAGCGAAACCTCGCTTTATGCGGTGTCCACGTATGGCAAAGCCATATGTGTTGAATTTAATAAACTTTTCTAAAAGTTTAGCGACATCTCGCTTTAGGCGGTGTTCAGATATGCTTTGCATACCTGTTTGCGTCTTCAAGAGGCGCAACCCTTGATACGTGTTTGCGAAGTAAAGCGGCGCAACTGTTTTCATTTATTTCACTGTTTTCAGGAGATCCGAAACCACCTGGTCTGTGGTCATGCCCTTACGCTCGGACTCGAATGTCAGTATAACCCGGTGGCGCAGAACCGGATATGCCATCGTATCGATATCTTCCGCACTCACATAATTCCTGCCCCTCATGAGCGCCCTTGCCTTTGCAGCAAGGATAATGCCGATGGAAGCTCGCGGGGAGGCACCGTATTCGATATGCTCGCTCTTTGCTCGCGTTGCGAACACGATATTAATGGCTCTTTTCTTGATATCCTCAGCTATGGGAACATCCCTTGTGAGTTTCTGCAGTTCGAGCACCTCGCTCTTTGAAACCACCTGTCTTACCGAGGGTACAATATTCTTGGTATATCTGTTAACAATCTCGTTCTCATCCTCAACCGTGGGATAATCCATTAAAATCTTGAGCAAAAACCTGTCAAGCTGGGCTTCTGGCAATGGATACGTGCCCTCCATTTCAATAGGGTTCTGGGTTGCGAGGATGAAAAACGGCTTATCAAGGGGATATGTTTTATTGCCGATCGTTACCTGTTTTTCCTGCATTGCCTCAAGGAGCGCACTCTGCGTCTTGGGCGACGCCCTGTTAATCTCATCAGCAAGCACGATATTTGCAAAAACAGGCCCGGGTTCAAAACGGTACTGTTTCTTCCCGCCCACATCCTCTATGATGGTTGTGCCTGTGATGTCAGATGGCATAAGGTCGGGTGTGCACTGGATCCTGCTGAATTTCAGGTCAAGCGCTTTTGATATGGTGCTTATGGTAAGGGTTTTTGCAAGCCCGGGGTTACTCTCGACAAGCGCATGGCTGTTGCAGAGAATAGCTATCAGTATATGTTCAACCGCCTCATGCTGCCCTACAATTACCTTCCCGATCTCATCAAGAAGTTCTTTGAAAACGCCTTTTGAGCTCTTATATGTCTCATCACTCATGTTTTAACCTCTTTCATATCTTACTCCTTTCAATTGCATAATCCTGGATTAATGTCTTATCGGCTTCCGATTTTTGCATCAGGAGGCTGTATCCTCCGTCTGAAACATTGGAACCAAGCACGTCCACCGGATATATGGCTGACGGTATGAACTGGCCTGGCTGCTGGGCCGGGGCACTTGGCACAAAGCCTGTTCCCGTGCCTGCATGGATGGAAAGGTCAATATTCTTGCCTTGGAGGGATGCAATCTTGGGCTTGCCGATTATCTCTCCGCTACCTGTAATTCCTGCGTTCTGGATATTCTGAATCGGACCCACGATAACAATCGTTTCGTTCGTAGGTCCTTGTCCTATGCCGGTTATATTTTTGAAATTATTGGATATGGTGTCAGGTGGAATGGTGTATGTGTCAGGGTTTGATGAAATCAAAGCAACACCTCCAATAAATATGATAGTTACAAGAATTTTTGAGATTATTGCACTCTTTGACAGGAGATGCGATGATGAAACATTCGTTAGCGCATCAGAAACGTTGTCTTTTAATGAATCAACTATTACATTTGTTTCGTCCCTGTTATCATACGCTGTCCTGAGTTTCTCTTTTAATTCATTATACTTATTTTCTATTAACAGGTTGACATTGATTTTACTGTCTTTTTTATGCAGCAATAAAGCGCTTATTATTGCGATAACGAAAGCAACGATAGGTGGAACGAATTTGACCGGAACCGGTAAATAGAACGAAGATTTGTTCAGGAAATATTCAACCTGGAAGATGATAAAAATTGCATAAAAAATGCTAAAAACCGAGATTAAATCCAGAAGGAAAAGGAACCTCATGCGTGCAAAAAACCCTGACCTGATTTTTGAAAGCTTGTCCAGGTATTCGTTCATTCAGCCACCTTCTCTGGCTCTATTGGCATGAATTATATTAAGTCTTGGGGATGAACTTTCAACCTCCTGAGATTCAATCAGGCATACAATTTCCGAAGGATAGATATACGAGGTCAGCAATTATTAGCTCCCTGTGTGCCCAGATAGCTCAGCCTGGGAGAGCGCTGCGCTGAAGACGCAGATGTCCCCGGTTCAAGTCCGGGTCTGGGCATGCACTCTCCGGATATTTTAAATTCAAGTAAGCAGACAATTATTGATTTTTCAAGATTCAGACCGGAGTTTATAAAATAATACCATAACCAAAAACGGTAGTTCAATTTTTTGTAGGGTCTACATAATAATTAAATTAAACTTTTTATTCCCTATCTATAAATAATGAATGGTTTTCAGATGAT
>CABMII010000065.1 GCA_902386255.1 uncultured archaeon | reverse complement strand
CGAATGACTGAGCAGGATATGATTAATTCTCTTGCCAATGCCGGATATATCATCAAGAAGATGGATGCCAGGGGGTGCATATAGCACTCTCGTTTTTAGGGTGACCAATGTTTTTCATAGGAAATACTTAGTAAAAATGGAGTACCTGCCATTACACAGTTTTACTGGTCTAATCTGACAAAGTCAAGCTAATACTTCTTATTAAAATTGCATTTTTTTCATATCAAGTCCAAAGATTAGCTCATCTGCGCCTCATTTCTCTTTACCCTTCAGCACAATGCGATCGATGGTTATTTTAGCGTTCTTGAAAACAAGTTTCACGCCCTCTCCGCCGCCAAACTGCATGGGCATCATAGGCATCCCGGCAGGCATTGTCATGGCGGGCGCAGACCATGCAGGCGCAGCTTGAGCCTCGGATGGCGCTACCGCCTCGGGTGCTGCTCCTTCCTTTGTCCAGCGCTGCATTATGGGGTGCTGATTTTTCTCAAGATAGTCTTTCAGTGTTTTTAAATCAGTGACATTCTCTTCCGTGGGCAATTTATCCACAAGTTCCGGAGGGATATCCGCTTTAATTTTTTCTTTAAGGTTTTTTGGCATCCAGATTACGCGCTCCCAGCCGCCGTCGGCCTGTATGAACTTGGGTGAGCGGAAATAATTCACGCCAACGCCAAGGAAACCTATTATCTGTTTTCCACCGCCTGTCTGCCCTGCCATCGTGGAGAAAGCAAGCCCGTTGGGCGCTGTGCCGCTAAAATCCCTGTCAACCCATCCAATGCCGTCCACTTCAGGAATATAAAATCCCACAACTTCAAAGCATCCGCAGCTTGTATGAGGGTATTCGAAGAAGGAATGTATTTTTATACGTGAATATTCACCGCCAGATAGTGCTACTGCTTTCTCATTGACACCAGAATATTCTCCTCCAACCTTGTCTATTATTTCGCCTTTGGGGATTGCGAACTGCGGCCCTTCGGGGTCTACCTTGGCTGCAGCGCGCCCGTCAAACCAGTTGATAGCGCCGCATAGGGATATCCTGTCAGGCGTCACAACGCACACGTTCGTGGGCGCAAAGCTCTGGCACAACGTGCAGCCGTAGAACACATCCACGTCCTCGTCATGGAGCCCGCGAGTCCTGGCATCCCTTGCCTCGTATATTTTTATTGCTTCAGCCCTTTGTTTTTCAACCTCTTCAGGGTCGGTAATGAAAGTGGCTTCTATTTTCTCGATAAAGGGCAGCTCATTCTTGAAAAGCATCATTGTGGCTTTAGCTATCTGTTCAAAAGACTTTAATCCCTTTTTGATTGCATCTTTGTTAATTCTAACCCAGACATCATAGCGCTGGTTAAGGTGCATGTACCCATGGATGTAATTCTGGAAATCATGGTTTCGCCTCTCAACAATTGCTTCAAGGTCAGGTTCTACCAATTTTCCTGCGATTCGGTATATCATCGAATAAGGATGGCGTGAGCCTTCCTGCATCTGTGAGAGGTCGGGACCAATAAGTGTAAATTTTCCGTCCTCTATCTCGTCCAATCCTGCCGCCCTTACAAGTTCAAATCCTCTTGACTTGGGACCTGCAAGTTCAACGAACATATCGTCTTTTCGTACTCGTTCACCCTCGAACATGGGTGAGATTTCAAAGGGGAATTCATTTGCCATTATTATCGTCCTGTTTAATTGGTTCCCGTTTATACGGGGTCATTATTATCTTTTCGGTAACTCTTTTATAACCTCATCAAGCGCTGCTATGAATACATCTTTCTTGAGATTGCCAAATGACATATCTGCATTAGGATGATAGTATTTATCGATAGATATCACTCTTATTTTTGAGAAATTCTTGAGTGCTGATATGGCCTGGGATGCATAATAATATGTTATCCCGAAAAATGCAACAAGGTCATATCCGCCTTTGCCGTCAAGCCCCTGCCACTCGGGGTCGCAGAGGTACGATGCAAGGGCATGCATATTCGCATAATGCACATCAAGACCCTTATCCCCGAGGGATTTGTACGCATTCCCCACCGCAGCTATCTGGAGCCCGGTCTGTCCCATTGCAACAACCCTTGATAGCACATCTTCTTCATGTATCTGGGAGCCCACTATCAGTAAAGGTCTTTTTGCTTTTGCAAGCATTTTTCCCTGGACGGCAGGCATTACTGCACGGGCCATTTTCGGTCCGGGGATGTTCCCGGTATCGAAAGGTACTGCCTGGCGGGTCGTATCGATAGCCTCCGGTTTTTCCTGTGGTTTGGCAACTGGTTTTTCAACTGTTTTTGTGCCAGTCTTGTCCAGGGGTTTTACGTGCTCCTTTTTGGTCATTTCTTGACCTCCTTGCACAGGCGGGGAACATTTGTGGGCTGGAAGGAAACGTCCACTTTCCGAAGCGGACCTTCTGTTATCTTTTTCTTCTCCCAGTCAATCTTCCATCCTTTCTCCTCAAGCAGCTTCAATAGCTGCTCCCTCTTTGCCACGGGGAGGTCTGCCTCATTTCGCACATATACATGCCAGTCATCCGGCATCTTTTTAAGGTATTTCTCGGAAAGTTCAATATAATGCGTCAGTTTGATTGCTCTCCCGAGGCTGTTATCGCTTGGCCTGAAGCATAGCTTCGCAAGCAGCGGCATTAGTTCATCCTTAGTCTCTGCCGTAATCATCAGATGCTCAGGCGCAGGTTCGACATTAATCACTGAGCCGTCCCTGCCATCCAGAACATTCCAGTCCTCTTTCCTGTATGGTTTACCAATGAAAGCACGCCTGTACTTCGTGCCGTGCGGGCCTGCAACCACTGGGATTCCGAGCCGGTTGCATCCGGTGGCGATAGCAAAGGCTTTCTGCGAATAAGCTCCCCAGGCTATCCCGACAGCTCCGATCCTGTTAAGCACGTAATCGGCTATCTCTTCCCAGTTGCCTTTGGTTTTTCTTCCCGCAAATATCGAAGCTACTTTTATCGTGGTCGCTGCTATGTGGGCGTTCGAAACACACGAACCGGTGTTCAGGAGGTTGCCCTTGATAAATCGTCCCGGGTAACGCTCGTACAGGGTTTTCCCTTCCTTATCCTTGTACATTCCCACATCCATCGCGGCGCAGCCCGAAGTAATAATAATATAACTGCGCTGGATCATTTCTTCAACAACATCATACACATCTTTCGTGCCATCAGGATAGTTGCCGCATCCTACAAAAGCAAGTACTCCCGGCGTAGTGCCAAGCACCAGGTTGCGTCCTTCCTCGCGTATTTCAGGGTCGCCTATCTGCCCTCTTCCAATCCTCATCTTACCTTTTTCTTCCCTGATTACCTGCTGTGATGCCTTCTCGATGACATTCAGCACCGGAATACCCACGGGGCAGCTGTAATCGCACCGCCCGCAGCCAACGCACTTGTCGTGGAGTATCTCAAAAGGCGCAAGGTCGCCATTTACCGCCGCTGCCATTGCATCTGAAATCGGCAGGCTCTGGGGGCAGTCCCGCGTGCATTGGAGGCATTTTGTGCATTTTGCGACGAGTTTCCTGAAATCCTCTTGATCCGGGAGCGCAGTAATTCCTTTGGCTTTCCTTATCTCTGCCATCTTTACCGCAAGCCTGGGAACAAGTTCTCCTACCTTTTCAAGGTCAAGAAGCAAAGCGCCTTCGTTCTTTCCACTTGCAAGGTCGTCTATTATCGTATCAATGCTGTCGTTTGACCTGTCTGGCAACCCGTATGTGATTTTTTCATTGGTTGCTATCACAGGGATATGAAGCTTTTTTGCTTCTCTCAGTATATCCGCCCTTACGCACTGCTCATCCGTGACAAGTACATCCGGAATCCCTGAGCGTATATATTTCAATTCCTTGCTCATGGAACCGATGATTTTTGCGGATTTGCTGTAACGGGTCATGTCATGCGCTGTACAGCACAGCCCGGCAATCTCTATTTTATCAAAAAGACCGCCTTTGTCCATGTAATCCAATATGTATGCTGGTGCAGCGATATTATGTCCAACGCATATCACAACCGGTTTTTTGGAATCAAGAATGCCCATCCCTATTTCAGCCATGGGCGTTTTCTCATCCGACTTGGGAAGACCCATACATGAAATCTGGATTATATCAGCAACTTCCATTCCCAGGAGGTCAAGCATGCCGGCATGAAACGCTTTGGACTCAAAATCCCGGGCTGAGCCCTCCTGTCCCGTATTGGCAGCGGCTATAAGCTGTGTCAACTGCTCTTCAATATAATCAAGCACCGGAAGAAAATCGCCGATGGTTTGCGGCTGGATACCCATTATTGTTTCTGTAAGCGGCGCTTTCAGGTTGCTTGGGCCGACATCAATAAGGCGGTCTTCGCCGTATTTTTTTATCAGGTAATGGAGAAGATGACGACCGTGCGCGGTGTGGCATGCAGCCCCCATTATACTTGTCATTAGCGCCTGTCTTGCAGATTGCCCTTCAAGGTCAATGCCGCACGCCCCTTCCTTGTTGCCCGTGAGGTCGCATTTCCCGTACGTGCAGTAATCGCACATATCGCTTGTGGGCGTATATACGGGGGCATACCTGTCAAGGATGCGATAATCCCAGTTCCGAAGACTGATAATTTCGGGACGGGGTGTGGGTCCTTCTATCTTTTCTTCCAGCCCCTCACCGATTTTGCCTATATTTATCTGGACGTTTTCCAATCCTTCTATTACAAAACTTCCTTTTTTAACTATCATTTATAATCTCCGATGATTGTGGTTGTTATGGACTTTCCTACCCTGACTGCTCTCATAATATTATAATTTTCCGATTTTGACGAAGAAGGCTTTAAGCCCTAATTCACATCAATGTACTTAAACGTTTTTGTATTTATCATTATCATACATGAAGAAATCCAATTAGCCATTTAACTTAAAAACTTATCTCTTTTTTGGACTGTGGGACAAAAATAGGATATAGTTCATTCCTCAATAGTTTTAGTAATTATCACGTAAACCCGTCTTCCAATATATTTTTTTGGAACATCCGCCTTTGCTGAAGTTCCAAATGGTGTAACAACCCTTTCCAGAAAACCATCTATTTCGCTATCCTTCAAAACCAGTTCTGTTTTCTTAAGTTCAACATTTCTTGCCATCAATGCTTGCTTTATTTTCTCTCCTTTCAGGAATTGATGTCAACTATAAAAAAGTAGAGCGGTTATGTTCGAATTATGATGTATCAATGGCTATTTACAATCTCCACATGCTGATTTTGAAAACAAAAGGAGTTAAGAAAATAGATGCATACCGGAGATGGGACAGGATATTCATTAACGATAAAAAAGCATTATGCCTCTGAAACACAGAAACGAAAAGATAAAGTAAAGGAGTATTCCGGGACAAAGGCTTTCGTTTATTCCTTTAAGTTGATGGATATTCAATCTAAAATGTATGTGGCATTTGGAATGAGTTTAAAAAGTGAAAAAGAAGCTTTCGATAGGGCAATGGAAATGCTAAAACAGATTGATGTAGAAATCCAAAGCGTGAGGCTTGATAAATATTACAGCTCTCCTTCTTATGTGGATAGATTCGGGAAGGCAAAGGTCTATGTCATTCCCAGAAAAAATGCTACATTGAGAGGTTCCTGGAAATGGAAGGATACGATGAAGGAGTTTGTGGAAAATACCATTCCATTTCTTGAACAATATTATCTGAGAAATAACTCTGAATCCGGATTTTCTGTGGATAAGAGATGGTTCGGGTGGCAAGTGGTACAAAAAAGGGATGATCGGATTGGTACTGCTTTGACATGTACTGGAGTCTGGCATAATTTGATGAACTTGTACCCCACTTAATTATGTCCCACAGCCGGTTTATGCGATATGTTTATATACCATTTATTGTAATATATAACTCTTTCGTTTGAGGTCGAAATTGAAAAGATTGGGAACTGTTCTTCATACTATCGATAACCTATTGATAGTCCGTGCGGATAAAACACTTGCTACAGGTAATTTGACTCCTGATTCAGTGGTTGCCACAAAAGGTATGAAGAAAATCGGGAAGATAAAAGAACTTTTCGGCCCGGAAAAAAATCCCTACATTTCCATAAAGATATTCAAAGAAATTAAAGGCTCTGAGATATTGAATCTAAAAAATGAAAGAGTCTATTTAGCATAGAAGGAACGGTGTGAATAAATGGCAGAAATCGAGAAAGAAAAGGAAATTGAAAAGACTGAACGTGAAAAAATAAGGGAAGGTATCAAACAAAAAAAAGAGAAGGAGAAACTCGGCCAGTTTGAAAAGGCTACAGTTGTGTGCCCTGAGTGCGGGAGTCATACCCTTGTGCATGATTATGAAAGGGCAGAACTGGTATGTAATGAATGCGGACTAGTAGTTGACGCGGATTTCATAGACCAGGGACCTGAGTGGAGGGCTTTTGACCATGACCAGAGAATGAAGCGCTCACGTGTTGGCGCTCCCATGACCTATACTATTCATGATAAAGGATTATCCACAATGATTGACTGGAGAAACCGCGATTCATACGGCAAATCCATCTCATCAAAAAGCAGGGCTCAGCTCTACAGGCTCAGGAAATGGCAGAGGCGCATCCGTGTAAGCAATGCTACGGAAAGAAACCTGGCTTTTGCATTATCCGAACTTGACAGAATGGCTTCAGCTCTCGGTTTATCCCAGAACGTAAGGGAGACTGCAGCCGTAGTTTATCGCAAGGCTGTTGATAAGAACCTTATCCGGGGACGAAGCATAGAAGGCGTTGCCGCAGCGGCGTTATATTCAGCGTGCAGGCAGTGCAATGTCCCGAGAACCCTTGATGAAATAGGCGAGGTTTCGAGGGTCAGCAGGAAAGAAATCGGAAGAACCTACAGGTTCATCTCAAGAGAACTCGGGTTGAAATTAATCCCGACGTCGCCCATCGATTATGTGCCGCGTTTCTGTTCAGGATTGACCCTTCGCGGGGAAGTCCAGTCCAAGGCGGTCGAGATACTCAGGCAGGCTTCTGAAAAAGAACTCACAAGCGGCAGGGGCCCGACCGGTGTGGCCGCAGCTGCAATATACATCGCCTCCATACTCTGCGGCGACAGGAGAACCCAGCGCGAGGTGGCAGAAGTAGCAGGCATTACCGAAGTGACCATCAGGAACCGTTACAAGGAACTGGCAGAAGAGCTGGATATAGAAATAATCCTTTAGGATTTAACGTGGGCTGAGAGAAGGACTTAAACTTCTCTCGGACTGGTTTTTAAAGTATGAAGTACAGAATAATGATTTTCTTTTATGAAATTTGAGGAATGGGAGCCTATTTACAATCTTATTCTTGAGGATATGCATTTTGACAGGTTATACGATGAGCGCTCTGCGCGCCTGCTCTCCAAAATGCTTGAAATGAAAGCCAGGAAAAAAATCCCGGATGTTGTGGAAGTCGAGGTCGTCCGAAAGGCGATACAGGGAAAAGATGTTCTTGTCTGCGGCAAGGCGCCGCGCCTTAAGGATGATATAAAAAATATTGATGTTAAAAAATATGTGGTTATAACAGCAGATGGCGCAACGAGCGTCCTTTTGAATGCGGGTATCACGCCCGACATCATTGTCACAGACCTTGACGGGAATATGGATGACGAAGCCCGGGCAAACGAAAAAGGCGCTATAATGGTGGTACATGCCCACGGCGACAATATGGATGCATTGAGCGCAGAAGTGCCAAGACTTAAAAGGGTCATCGGGACTACGCAGTCAAAACCCCTCAAGAACGTCTATAATTTCGGGGGGTTTTCAGATGGGGACAGGAGTGTATTTCTCGCCCTAGAAATGGGAGCGAAATCCATAACGTTAATCGGGTTTGATTTTAAAGATGTAAATGTAACCCCCCTAAAGAAAAAAAAGCTCATGTGGGCAGAGAAATTGATAGATATGGTGATGGGTGAAGAAGCATAGTTCAGATATTATACTTATTATGGAGTTCTTTCCTCACAGGACAGATGCAGATAAAAGAATACCCGAAGGATCTTTTATAATCGCATGGTTCATCACTCAAACATTTTACAAAATGGATTTTATCATTAACATTAAGTTCAACTTTGCAAATGTCGGTTCTCGTGCCTGATAAACAGGAGAAATCCTTTCTGCACTTTGTGGTATTTTTTAGAATTTCTGGATTTATCTTGATTTCCGTTTTTTGACTCATAGAGACAACCTTTTGCCTGAGACTTTATATGCTTTTGCATTATTAGAAGAGTGTTTCAATTTGTGTAGTTATCCTTAGATACATATATTATTTAAAATCTGAAGTTATAGCCAATTATCGGTAGGTTTATTATGTCTATAATATCAATTGTCCTTTTGTAGCTTTGAATAAATCTATTATTTGATTAATCGTTAATTTACCATCCAAGAACTTATCATAGATTTTAAACAAATCGACTGTTGTTAAAAGACAGAATCCATTGTTCTCTGCTAACTCTAATGCGTCTTTAGTATATGGTTGTTCTCTTTCTGAGAGGTCTCTATCTCGAAAATGGTTTACTATGAAAATCCCTTTTACATTTGGATTATTTTCCTTTGTAGTTACATAATAATGTAATAATTGCCTTAAATCTCTAAGGTTAGCATATTCTTTGAGACCTTTTGCTTCGACAATAGCAAAAAAAGAATTAAATTTAAGTTCAATATCTTGATGTCCTTCATCTTCTTTTAAATCAGCGTTAAATCCCATATTTTTAAACGTTAAATAAATAGAATACGATAACTCTTTATCATGACAGTATAATATTTTTTTTATTATTTCATACCATTCGAGCTTTTCTTTAATTTTTGCATACTGACTAATGATTGAATCAATTTCACCTTTCAGTTTTAATTCAGATTGTAAGTTACATTTTTCAATCCATTGTGGTCTTATCTCTGGTATCTCATCTTTCTTGAAATAATTGGTTTTAATCCCATCCAGCAGGTCGCGAATCAAGTCAACAGACATATCTTGGGGATTTTCGGTAATTGGAAGTAAAATTAATTTACCTTTACGATAATGGATTACCGCTGACACACATTTGCCACCACTAGTGGTAGTTCCTACAATCTCGAAAATCTTTTCTTTAGGTATTATATTTTTATCCGTACTTGGGAAATCATTTAGAAGTTGAATTAGTTCTAAGCGTTGGCCGGGACTTAACATGCAATTCCAAGCGAAACGATGTTTTCTGAAAATAACGTTCAACCAATGCTTTGAAGCAGGATTTATTGAATTGCCTTTGCCGTAGGATACTTCTAAAAAATTTTCGCTCCATGGATAATCACGTGAATAACCTACGAAAATAACAACTATACCTCCTCCATTTATATAGTCTAAAAAACCAGATGGGTCGGAGGGGTAAGGATGTGAAAAAGGATAATTTATGAAAATAATATGATAATCGTAGAAAGATAAATACTCATCAGTTTGATAACCTTTCGTATCCCATTTAACTTTTCTCGCTCTAAAAATTTCATCGTCCTTAACCTTTGGGATATTATTTATTCCAATAAATTGTACTTTGATTTTGTCCATCCAATTCTTGCATGAATCGAAAGATGATAAAATTTGTTGTTCTCTGTATAATCCTAAGGTAAGACCATTTTGATAGCTTCACAACTTTAAAAACTGAATATAATTTTTGGTAATATTCATTTTTTAGGATCATTTCTATTCGCCAACACGAATTAAAACTGTTTCCATTATTATATCCCGTACCATCTTGCCTTCGTCGCTTCCTGGAGAACCTTTTCAATATTACCGGCAGCATCCATGCTTTTAATGATTAAAGGATAATCATAACCTTCCAGTATCATTTTTATTAACTTCCCCTCACCGCCCGCAATAATATACTGTATATCCTTATGCTTTTCAATCATCCCTGACAGCTCCGCTTTTACTTTATCCGCATGATGCCTTACATCCTCCTCAACAAGGCTCTGGAAGCGCTTCTGGCTCCATCCACCCTGTTTGTGTTTCCCCATTACGCTGCTTCTTATGACATCATGTTCAACAATAGTATCGGCTTCAACTATACCCGCGAATGTCTCGCCTGCATGAGCATTAAGCACCAAAATTTTATCAAATTCAAGACTCTTTTTCAGGGGTTCAAGATTAAATTGTCTGCCAGCAGCATATTCTGAGCGCGAAATAGGAAGAAACGGGATTATCACATCTCTTATAAGCCCGTCTGCATCATAAAAAATAGCCTTGCCTGTAGATGATTCGATTTTCTCCATGAGACTTGCTGATTGATTATCGATTTGTAAACCTGCATCCTGTACAATATTCGAAAGTGTTTCATCCCTCGCCAGGTAAATCGTAACAAGCGTTGCGGTTTTTGACTGCAATGAACCAAGCGTGAAAAGGACATCCTCAAGTTTGTGCCTTGTTAAGCTTTCAGAGAACCGGTATTTCAATCCGGTGGCTGTTTCTTCTTTAAGTTTTTGAATGTCTTTTTCAAGCGAAAAGATTTTCTGTGTTGCCTCATTTAATTCCCGGTCAACTTCCTGTTTTGTCGCTACTGTTTTTCTCGTTTTTTCATCCTTTTTCCCAAGCTGTGCGGCAAGTTTCCGGTTTTCATCCTCAAGTTCGACAATCCTTGATTTCAGGGAATTTATTTCCTCTTTCCTAAATATATCAAACAATCCCCTCACCTCTTGCTTCCAGCACTTTTAATATGATATAAGGTTTTCCCTTCTCGATAAATTCAATTCTATCATTAACGCGGATAAACCTTTCCGAGCCTTCTCCCATCCTGAATCCAGTCGCTTTACTCAAAGCAAAAGCCAGCGGCGTATCTCCTTTGATAACAGGCTCGCCTGCCAAACCAATTTCCGTATCAAGGGAAACATTTGCACGGATAGAAAGAACACATTCATTATTCAAAAAAAAATTTAAGCTTGCAGGGTTACCATGAGATTCGCCTACTACCAAAAAAGAGGTGTCGGCAAGCATTGACAGGCTGGTTTTCCCGCGGGTCTGATATTCTATCCCTGTAAACTTACTCAGATGCTTGCAGAATATTCGTGTTTTAGAAGTTGGTTTGCGCGCTGTGGTAATTATCATTCGGATTTTATCAGCTTGACAATTACCGGTCTTTCCTTGATAAGGATTCTGTGACCACAATACGGACAGCGGACGCCGCTGTACTCGTAATCAATCTCAACAGCTCTTTTACACCGGGTGCATTTATAGACCATTATACTACCTTATGTTCCGGCAGCCTGGGCCTTTTCACTGATAAGGATTTTCTCGCCCTGTACCGCTCTTAAGACCGTGGTATGCGCTGCAGTTTGCGGAACATATGAGCCGCCTGCAAACGTATGCATGCATTTCGTGCATTGCCATATGCCTGTTCCGGTTCGTTTGATTTTCTTAGCGCCGCATTTTGAACATGTGTATTCGGCATGCATTTTTTCTTCTATATCAGCCACAAGTTTTCTGTTTTTGGTGCCGTACCTGACACCAAACCTACCGGCTGACCTTGATTTTCTTCCTTTTGCTGTGGTTTCTGCCATGATTAAATCTCCAGGAATTTTTGTCTTAGCTCTTTTGCCTTCTCAATTGCATTATCCACTATATAATTTATCTGTTCGGTGGTAAGCGGGTGAACACCGCTCTTCTGCATACCTGATAAGCATCCGTCCTGGTTGGATATGACGGTCAGCTTCGTTCCTGCTATGCTTTCTTCATTCAAAGACGGGTCAAGCATTATTGAACCGCCGACCTCGACAGCCGTGACTGCAACCGGCACATCCCTGATAGGCACCGGTGAATCCTCACCGAGGTCAAAACGTTTTGCTGGCAGTTTCGCGGTCATGAGGGCTGCAATTGCACCGAGAGATGCAGCATCCATTATGTTCCCGCCGTCATCCAGCACATGCACATCAATGAAAACCATCCATACCTTCTCGCCAGGAGTTACGCACAATTTGGAAAGGTCAATAGCACCTGACTCGCGAATGCCTCTGTCCACAACCCTTGCAAGTTCTATGGCATCCTCCCTTGGTGGTCCGGATTCGAAAACCGGTGAAGCCAACGGGATAAGTTCAAGATTGGTAATGATAACTCCCTGGTCGGGAGTGTCAGGGAAAGGAGTCCCTGGCTGGATTTTCACGCCGACAACCAGAAGGGTGTCCCCGAGTCTCACGCGTGCCGACCCTTCAGCTTTTTCTATTACATTCGTATCTATCGTGATATCCCGGTACTGGTCAAATGTCCTGCCGTCTTCCCGCTCGCCTTTAACCATAAGATTGTAGATATAATCTTTACGAAGTTCTGCCATTATTTCATTACTCAACGGCATCACCCCCGATTTGCCCGGAATATTTCTCAAGAAGAGCAGCTTTCTGCATCTCGGAAATAGCCATGCAGCCCGATTTTGCCATCTCAAGTCCCTCTTTGAATTCATCCCTGGTAAGATGACCATCCATCTGCAGGAGAGTAATCTTGCCATCCGGGGTCATTGCTATGGGCATGTCGGCCTGTCCATAATTGTCCTCATCTTTATTCAGGTCAAGTACAAGTGTATCATCGACCTTCCCCACTGCGCAGGCTGAGACCAGGCTTTTCATCGGTATTCCTGCATCCGCAAGGGCTATTGACGCGGCGTTAATCCCAGCCGTCCGTGTTCCAGCATCCGCCTGAAGCACTTCCACAAAAATATCGATAGCCGAGCGCGGGAAATATTCCTCGAATATCACAGGTTCAAGCGCTTCCCTGCTGACTTTTGACACTTCGATACTTCTCCTGTCGGGTCCGGGGCGTTTTCGTTCCTCAACCGAGAACGATGCCATATTGTACCTGTACCGCACAACTGCGCTCGTTGATTTTTGCTGGTGCCGCGGGTGAACCTCTCTTGGTCCGTAAACAGCCGCAATTACCTTATTTCCGCCAAATTCAAAATAACATGAACCGTCCGCTCTGTTCAAAACGCCCACCTTGATTTTGATGGGTCTTATTTCATCTGGTTTCCTGCCGTCAAGGCGAATACCATTTTCAATTAACTTTTCTGGTTTACTCATAAAATTCCTCTTCTCTTTCTTCCTCTTCCATTATCTAATGAAATATAATTATTTTTCATCGCCAAGCAGTTCGTCAAGAATTCCTCCCGACTTTTCTTCTTCAGCCTTTTGTTCCGGCTGTTTTTCTTCCTCTGCCGGCTCAATATTTTCTTCTTTCTGTTCTTCTGCCGTGGTTCCTTCCTTATCCTCGCGTTCTTTTTCTGGTTCTTTCTCCTTCTTGCCTTTTTCTTCTTTTAAAAACCTGGTAAGCCTGTCAGTCAGGCCCGAAACATGGGATTCTTTTTCAATTTTGAGGACTGCCTTCACTGCAAGTTCAAGATCCTTATCCTTCCCTGTAATCCATACCCTTCCATTCTGGCCGATAAAGATATTGCAATTAGTCTCATTTTTCAGCATTGCAATCATGGAGCCGCTCCTGCCGATTAACCTCGGGACCTTGGAGGGGGTCACGTCGATGATGCGCCCTTCTTTAATCTGCCTGAGCCTCTGGTCGTTAAGGGTCAACTCCACTTTCATGCTTGGATCGACGTCCGTAACAAGGGTAATTATTGCATCCCCGACATTGAGATATTTTGACATTTCCGTGTTCTCTATTCTTCTCGGGAATTCGGATATGTGCAGTAAACCCTCATAGGGCGAGCGAATATCCACAATCCAGTTCGAAAACGAGACTTCGGTTATTATGCCAATAATCATGTCGCCCGGTCTTGGTATATATTTACCTGAAAGCGGGACGACCCTGATATGGTTTTTCAACGAAGCGATACCGAATACGGATGAAAAGACCTTTCCTTCTTCCACATAAGTGCCTTCATCTGCAAGATTTACGTCATCTGAAAGGAACTCGCCTGGTATTACTAATTTTTTATCCATTAAAATCACTTTAAAAATTTAGTCTCTGCACTGCCTTTTGTAAGCCTGTTCAAAAGGCTGTATAACTCATCCTGCCTGCCGGCTGGTATGGTTATTACGCCGATCCATGAACCGTCATTCTGCCATTCCTGTTTTGTAAGGCTGCCGAAGGATGCCACGTTGCCATATGATTTCGCGGCGTATTCTGCCGGAAGCTTGATTGCGATTCTTACCTCTTCAAACCGTATCGGTATAATTGGCCTTATGGCTTTCATCGTGATACTGACCATCTCGTCGAGATTTTTCATCGGGTCAATATGCACGCCCGCCTCGTCCATTGCTGCTTCTATCCTTGCAGGGGGATGCGGCCCTTTTGTCTGGGGATTTATGGCGTTCTGTGCAATGATATTGATTACCTGCCTCCTTTTTTCATCCTGCATCTTTTTTTTCTGCTCAGTTGTAAGATGAAGCTCCCCGTCAAGAATTATTTTTTCTGCGATCTTAACCGCATCCGTAGTCCCGAATGCATTGAGTATATCCTGTTCCGCAGGCCTGTCCCCGTTTTTTGCATCAAGGAATACATCTTCGACTGCAAGTATGTTTTCAATTTTTGCAGCCTCACCCCTTTTTAAGGCAAGCGCACCTTCGGGGTCAACGAAAACCTCAAAAGTCTTGCCGTGGGTCTTGAGTCTTGCGATTATAGACTCATCAAGAGCGACCATTTTGACTCACTCTTCTGATTTCTTTTTCTTTCCTTTTGCCTCTGAGGCATGCATTTTAATGACCTGTTCCACGTATTTCTCAACTTCGGAAGGCAGGAGTTTCCTGAATTTCTTTGTAGAAAGCTCGATTATCCCGACTTCAATTGTCGCTGCATTGAAAACCCCTTCGGTAGTGCTGTGGAGCGCGTCAAGACCGAGGATGATAGCATCTTCCAGTTTAATGTCGTCCGTATATTTCTTCTCGAATACTTCCATGGTCTCAGTCCTTCCGGAGCCGATGCCAGTGGCTTTGTATTCAAGTAATGCGCCGCTCGGGTCTGTTTCAAAAAGACGCGCCCTGCTGTCATCAACGCCTGCTATAAGAAGCGCCGTTCCGAAAGGTCTTACGCCGCCATATTGCGTGTATGATTGTTTGAAGTCGCAGATTTTTTTGGAAAGGACTTCAACCCCTATCGGTTCGTCATAACTGACTTTGTTAATCTGGGCTTCAACGCGGGCCCGGTCAATAAGCGCCCTTGCGTCAGCCACAAGTCCAGAGGTGGCTGCCCCGATATGATCGTCTATCTGGAAAATTTTTTCTATGGATGCCGCTTCCAGAAGTTTACTCGTAACTCTTTTGTCAACCAGTAAAGCCACTCCATCCACTGCTTTTACTCCGACTGCAGTTGTTCCCCGTTTTACCGCTTCCCGCGCGTATTCTACCTGAAACAACCTTCCATCAGGGCTGAATACCGTTATAGCCCTGTCGTATCCCATTTGTGGTGCCATTTGCATTGTATCATCTCCTGAAAAACCGTAATTCCTTTATATTTTTATTCGAACAATCTATACTATCAGGATTGTCTGGAATATATCTATTTCGTTTTAATACGAAATTCCCGCCAATCCATTTGAATTAGATTCGTTATTCTTTCTTCTCCGGTTCCAACTCTTTAATGAGTGTTTGTTGTATAAACTTTTCCGTTGCCCCTTTAATAGTTCCCGATATCCCAAGTATTAGGATAGATACGCGAATCCTGCGGACATTGTTGATACAGGCAAGCGCCGCCCTGGTTTCCTGCGTTTTTTCCCGGGCGCAGCGAATAATCCCGAATCTTCCGTCGTAGGACATAAGTTTTGGATTTATTTCGCTGATTCCTTTATCGCCGAACAATGAAGCGACTGAGTCTAAAATTTCGTTAAGCAACTGCTGGCGGTTTATTGTTTGCTCCGATGTAACCTCGATGGCAAGATATCGTTTCTTGTCGCGTAGAGTGGGAAGGGTCTTGATTTTCATAAAGGGTTACGCCCCTTTATGACGTCCCCAGTCACGCCTGTCTTCGACATGCTTCGCAAACGGGAGGGCGTGTCCACGTATGGCGAAGCCATACGTGTGCGCGGTGTAAACTGACGCAACAGTTTTTGATAAAAATTTCTTAAAGTTTTTCATATAATTTCTATACCTTCCTGTATGTAATCCGGGCTTTTCCTTCGCAAAATCTCAAGCGGCGCAGCGCTCATTGCATCGACTGCCTCTTCCTTTGTCATGCCGAAAAGCCCGGCAATCGCTGCCATTTCCCGTGGGGAACGGAAGCCATAGACGGAATGGGCATTGCCTGTGAGTATCATCAAGAGGTCATACTTCCTGGCGTGCTTCAGGTTTTCCCTCATAATCATTAATTCCCGTACACGCGCTTCCCCGCGCAGCCGTATTAGGGAGCCAAGGTTAAAACCGATAGCGATAGAGTTGTCACTTGCAGCTTTTGCAAGCACGTTATTGAACTGTGCAGGTTGCAATAGGATATCAAGACCTTCTGATTCCACAGCAGCACGATTGAGATCCTCGTCCCCACCTTGGACGGTCAGTATGGCTTCTGTCCCTTTATGTTTTTTTATTTCTTCCCTTAGCCTTGAGGGCTTGCCTGAAATCTCAATACTTCTATAAACCGAAAAATCCCCTGGTAATTTTTCCTCGTCTGGCATTGCAGAATTGACGAGTGCGATTCCGCAATAGCCGTATTTTTTTGCTTCAAATGCCAGCCCTGCGACCGAGTTTGAGTCCTGATGGACATTGAAATCATAGAACCTGGAATTAAAGAGAGACATTGTTGGGCTTAATATTTCTATGGTGTGATATACTTATAGGATTTGTAATCGACCAGTTTCTTGTAGCTCTTATTATTTTCCGGTTTGAAAACTATAGAGTTAGCCATGAACGGAATTCATAGATAACAATGAAAAACAACAAAATGGACATTAACAGCGAACTATACGAACTCTGACGGCGTGAGTTCGTAAAGCGACCCCTCGCTTTATGCGGTATCCACGTATGCCTGTGGGCATACGTGTCTGCGAGGTAAAGCCGGCGCAACGGTTTTTGATAAAACTTTCCTAAAGTTTTCAGTTCGTACGAGTTAGTTGTTGATTTTTCCATACCAGGGAGCAGAGGACAAAGAGAAAAAGCGGCAAAGCTTCGGTTATCCATAGCTGGATTTATTTACCCGGGAGAAATTAGAGAGTTTCCGCCTCTTCTCACGATAACGGGGATGCAACTCAGGCTTTTGCTTTCCAGTAGGCGGGCAACGAATATGGACAGGATTTACAGGATGAACCGGATTTTATCCTGTCAATCCTGTTATCCTGTCCGAATAATGTAGATAGCTTGTTGAAATTTGAAATGTACTTATTCTAAAAGCAATTTATACGTACGAAAAGCTAAATACTTGCAAAGATATATCCAAATCATGGAAACCATGGAGACCGCCTCTGATTCAAAAGTTAACGCCGTGGGTATAGTTATCGGAGGACTTGTAGAACTTAGAGATACGCTTGACTCATTGATAGATACGCTTGAACTCCAAACCAATAAGCAATTTTTAAAGGCTATCAAGGATGCAGAGAAAGAGTTCGAAAAGGGCAAAACGATTTCTTTTGATGAATTGGTAGAGGAACTTGAGCTAAAGAATGAATTTTGAAGTTGTTTTCTCAAGCCAGCCTGCTAAATTTCTGAAGAAATGTTCTGCTGATATACAAATCAGGATTTTAAAGAAAATATCAGAGTTAAGAACAATTCCAGTGTACGGAAAGAATTTAAAGGGAAAGTTCTCCAGTATGAGGAGCTTGAGGGCAGGTGATTATAGAATTGTTTATGAAATAAAGGGGACACTATTTTAATAGTTTTTATTGACCATAGAAAGAAAGTATACGGTAAATTGAATTAAACTCTGATAAAACTGTGTGCTCTTAAAAGCTTCCAGATTGAGTAAGAAGATTATGAAAAGAACGGTTTGCTTTCTGTTCATGGCGATAGTACACCATGTTGAAACGTATCACTTACCAGCGAGTTATTTATCTGGCTTTTGAATTTTTAGCCGCCGTGGGTAGTTTATCCAGCGTGTATCCCATGTGTTGACTTTTAATAGCAGTTTGTACCATGCGATTGTGAGCAGCAAAAGAGCAAGCATTGCTCCAGATAAATCCAGATAGTATATCATGTAGATTACGTTATGTGTGTAGGTTGTCGATATGAGGTTGAGCTGTTCTACCAGTCCTAATATGGCCTGCAAGCCGCTCAATGCCCCGATAATCATGATGAATATGAAATTCATGGATAAGAATGACCTGTTCTTTGCCAGTTCTATGCCCACGCCAGTGATATTGGTATCTCTCAACAGCATTATACATCTATAAGCATAAAAAGCACAGATGCCCGCGAGTATCGCTGATGTCAATTCCGATAAATCCTATGCTATCCATCTGCTTACCGTGATGATAAAAAAAGGAAAAATGCCCCCGGAAATGGGGGGATTTGGATTTATGAGACTATTATTCTTCTGGAAGTTCATGCCTTTGCCTTCTCGCTGGCGGTGTTCAGCCAACTGGATTTTGAGGGCAGACGGTTCTTCTTTCACATCAAGCCGATTCAGGATTGCCTTGACATCTCCCCTGAGTTCCGAATCGCTCAAACGGGATTCTTCACGGAATGCCCTGAATTCTTCCTTAGAGTCGCTAAACCCCTTTTCCGTATCTTTTCTGAGAATTATTATTTCTTTCTTTAATTCTCTAATTTCTTCGGTATTCTCTCTAACCCGTTCCGTAATTGTAATCAGTTCCTTGAGTTTCTCGTAAATATCACCGCGCCCTATTGCCATATATCACTGGAATTCCGTTAAAACTACTTAAAACTTTGCCGCCGCTTCTTGTAGCTCTTATTATTTGAAAACCACGGAGGGCGCAGAGAATACTGAGAAAAGCGGCAACGCTCTGTGCTCTCAGTGTCCTCCGGAAGAAATTAGAAAGTCTCCACATCTTCTTCGATAGCTGCGCCAGCGCGCGAGCCGGAGTATGAAAAAGAAAAATGTCTTCCCGAAAGCGCCCTAAAACACTATCTATACACTTTTTTCCTGTGTTCTATAACTTCTATATACACAATATCGTTATCTATCCTGAATATAACCCTATACTTACCCACCCTTGCCCTGTAATATCCTTTCAGTTCATACTTAAGCGGCTTAAAAGAAAAAGGGTCTTTTAGGATTTTATCAAAAACTTTTATAATTTCTTCTTTTTTTGGCCTGTCCAGTTTGTTTAATGCATCGAAAGTTTTACGGGATAACTGGAGTTTGTAAATCATTAAATTCCCAGCGATTTCTTAAGTTCATGGGTTGAAGCAAAAGTTAAAGTCTTTCCTTTTATCCGGGCTTCTTCGCTGGCTTTTAGTTCATCCATAATCTCCTTGTTGCTCAGAATTTCCATCTCCTCTTCAAATTCTTCTACAACTTTTTTTAATTCAAGTGCAAACTCATGCATTACTTTCGCATTTATATTCATAACAGCAAGAAAATTGGATTAAGTACTTAATATACTTTTTGGCGCTGTCAGTACTTCCGAATACCCTGACTTCCGAACAAAAGATCATATTCAGCCATAGACTCCATAAATCAACCGTAAAATATAATTATGATATTATCCCATCTAAAAATATAGAGGGGATAATAAAAT
>CABMII010000064.1 GCA_902386255.1 uncultured archaeon | reverse complement strand
CTCAGGAAGTTAAATATAAATATAGAAAGTATCTCCTCAACTATATGCTTGCAGACCTGAAAGAGATGGATATTAAGAAACTTTCTGAAATCTATGACCCCGGGAGCAGGGAATCGTTCGTTAGCCTGTATATGAACCTGGAAAAAACGAATGAGAGATTTGTTGAGAAACGGAAAAAGGCATGCAGGTCCGTATTAAAAGGAAATGGTGATCTGATAGGGAATTTCGATAAAACAATGATGAATATCGAGAAATATCTGCATATGAACGATAGGGAGCATGGACAGAAAGGGCTTGCGATATTCTCATCGAATGAACACGATTTTTTTAAGGCATACAAACTGGGTATGCCGGTTGAAGACCTGCTGGTTGTGGATGCATCGCCGTATATCCGACCACTTGCAAAACTGGTAGAAGACTATAAAACATTCGGACTGGTCATTTTGGACAGCCACAGGGCAAGGATATATGTCGTTTCCTCGGGCAGGATTGGAGATAAAGACAAAATCGCTGAAGACATCATGAAAAAGCATAAAAAAGGCGGGATGTCTCAGGCGCGTTTCCAGAGATTGAGAGTCGGAGCAATAGAACATTTCCTGAAGGAAGTCGGAGAGGAAATGGTAAAATTATTTTCTAAAGATAAAGCCGTTAAAATCGTCATTGCCGGTACGGGTCATGCGAAGATAATGCTCAAAGATTTTCTGCCGGAAGAACTTAAGAATAAAATCCTGGATTTGATCGATGTTGATTTTGATGAAGCCGAGGGGAATCTTCTTTCTAAGGCTGAGGATGTTGTCCTGAAAGACGAAAAAGAAACGGTTTCAAAGAATGTGATCCGTTTAAAGGAGGAGATTCTAAAGCATGGCCTTGCGGTTTATGGTCTGGATGATATAATTGATGCTGTGAAAAATGGTCAAATAGAATTACTGCTTGTAAGCAAAGGTTATAAACTGCGGGGCTGGATCTGTGAAAAATGCCAGCTTTTTGATTCCGGCAAAAAGGATAAATGCCCGAACTGCAACGGTAGAGTGTCTGGGGTAGATGTGATAGAGGAGATAATCGAGTTCGCTGAACGAACAGACACGAAGGTTGAGTTTGTTGACGATAACCTGATATTGCATGAACTCGGCGGCGTTGGTGGCTTGCTGCGCTTCAAGAGATAAGATGTATCACTGGAACATTTAGACATTACAATTAAGTATTATTTTAACTAGTCAAGTTATGAAAATGGTAAAGAATACCCAAAAATAATAATTTTGAAAGAAGATGATAAAATGGCACAAATACCAGATGCTTTACAAGCAGCGCCAGATGTTTACAAACTGCTGATGGAAAATGACCGCGTACGGGTGCTCGATGTTCGGGTCAAACCCGGCCAGAAAACAAAGCTGCATTCCCACCCGGATCGTGTGGTGTATGTTCTAAGCGATCATAGATTAAAGTTTACATCCGCAGATGGGCAGAACAAAGAATTAGAACTCAAGACAGGCCAGGTCCTGTGGATAGAAGCAGGGGAGCATACTACTGAAAATACAGGGAAGACCGATGCTCGTAATTTGGCTGTTGAATTGAAAGAGTGAGATAAAAGAATTCGTGCTATTTGTTTATTATATAATGGCGGATTTTTCGCAGGGTGATCTATAGCTGTAAAAACGGATATTTTCTAAATAGTCCCAATCCAAACTCAAAATCGCATTCAGATAAAACAGAAGTCCAAATGCACCTGCGATATGAGAAATCCTTCTGGAAGATGTTGCCTTGGTATTGTCTATAAATTGGCTAAGAAAGGAATGGAACTAATATCGGGTTTCTTAATCATGCTAACAGTCTGGAAAACATCAAAATACTAACAAATATCAATACCATTGAGATGAAGATTTTCAAATGTTTAGCATCAGCATCTCTAATGACTCTTGGTCCTATTTGCCCTCCAATGACAACTGATGGCAATACAAAAATCAAGACGTTCACTATCATAGTCCTATTCTCGATAAGTCCATGAACGAAAACCGGATTCATTCTGGTCAGGGCAGCTACAATATCTACAATAAATATGATGACCACCGCTGAACCAATGACTTGGGAGGGATGTTCAATTTTTTCGTGGTTCCACATCCCCGGTACTATCAACTTACCCAGCCCGGTGGCGATTAATCCTTTTAAAAAACCGGCTAAGAATCCTAACTCCCAAAAAACTCTCTGGTGCTTGATTGGTGCTTTCTGGGAAGTGAGGCTGACAATAAGCTGGTATGTTCCATATATGAGAATGAAAGAACCAAAAATAAATATGAGAACTTTATCATTAACATAAGAGGTCAGAAGAGAACCGATAACAGCAGCAGGAACTGTAGGGATTAAATACTGTTTGACTAAGTACCAGTTGACAGTTCCCTGAATTGTATTTCTGATAACCCCACTCCCGAATCCAAATATCATGGTTAAAAGCGCCATCCAGAAAACGATTTTAGTATCCAGATCAATGAAAAATAGATATATTGGTATCCAGAAATTAGCCCCCGAAATTCCAGCAGACATTGAAAGGATAGCGATGACTATACCAAGGGGGAAAAGATACCAATATGTGAGGTCCATAGATGTTAATTTACTTTTGATGTGTATATATGTCTGTAGCGCATTCGTTCGTGAAAAATAAAACACTAATCCGGATTTACTTTTCGTCTCTTATTGTATTCATAAGCGACCAGACCCAATACAATCCATACGCCGGCGGCGATAATAGCGTTCGTCTTCAGGTAAAAAACAAGTCCAAAGCAGCTTATCACCCCAAGTATCGGTGTAACCGGGTAAAGCGGCACTTTGAATGTGCGTTTTGCCTCGGGCATTTTTTTTCTCAATTGCAGCAGGCTCATATTGATAAAAAAGAATGTCATCAATGTCCCAAAATTGAAAATTGAAGCGATTAATTCCAGATTGCCATTTGTAGCGATGATGATCAAGTCGATTGCGACGCCGCTTATCAATACCGCAAAGGTAGGAACGCCATTCTTTGAGATTCTTGCAAGTATGCCCGGTATCACACGCTGTCTTGCCATTGAAAAAACCGCTCTCGAACCGCCGAGAATGGAAGCCATGGTTGCGGACGCCGTCGCGAACAGCGCAGAAATTGAAACGAACTTCAGCAGGAAAATATTGCTTGTTGCCGCTCTGAGTGCTAGTTCAAGAGGAGCATCTGAAGTGCCTATGATCTTCCAGTCCACAAGTCCCACCTCAACGATCGAGACGCCAATGTAAAGGATGGTGCAGATCAAAAATGCCAGTATTAATGACCTTGGCACGTTCTTTTCAGGCTCTTTCACTTCTTCTGCGATCACGGTAATGGTATTGAAGCCTATGAATGCAAAAAATATCAATGCTGCGCCAGAGAGCATTCCTGCGAATCCCATAGGAAAAAATGGATGATAATTGGAATAATTCCCATGCGAGAAAAGGAAAAATAATCCTACGATTATGAAAAGCACAAGCGCGATAACCTTAATCAAAACAAGCATATTATTTGTGCCCGATGCTTCTTTTATGCCTCTCAGGTTTATCAGCGTGAGGACAAGGGGCATCGCAACTGCAACTATTAACGTTACATTTTGCACGGTCGGCGGAATTCCCGCAAAATATACAAAATATCCCGCAAACCCGACACTGATCGCGCTTGCCCCTACGATATAATCAAATGACTGCATCCAGCCCACAACGAAACCCCAGAATTTCCCGAATGCTTTGTGGGTGTAAATATAGGAGCCTCCGGCTTCGGTGATAAATGAGGACAGTTCTGCGGAACTCAGTGCCGTGAGGAATGCAACGAGCCCGGCGACCAAGAATGAAAGTATGACCGCGGGCCCTGCAAACCCGGATGCTACGCCGCTAAGGACAAAAATCCCCGCTCCTATAATTGCGCCAATCCCTATGCTTGCTGCTCCCCACATACCAAGGTGTCTTTTCAGTTCAGCCATAATCTCAGTACCTTTCAATTTTCTTTCCAATTAATATAACTATCCTATGAGTCTATGAGTCGGTTTTATTATCTTTCCTGACAATCCTCTTTAGTGGAGGTTATAATTATGAACGATTTACAGAATCTTTTGGAAAAGTTATCGAATGCACACGGTGTTTCAGGATATGAAGGAAGCGTAAGGCAGATTATTGAAGAAGAAGTAAAACCATACGTGGATGAGATCAGGACGGACAAGATGGGAAATTTGATCACAACAAAACACGGAGGCTCGCCTGTGGTCATGCTCGCCGCTCATATGGACGAGGTCGGCCTCATGACAAAATATGTTGATGAGAGAGGTTTTGTTCATTTCACGAAAACCGGGGGATGGTTTGACCAGACGCTTCTTAACCAGAGAATGATACTCCATACGGAAAATGGAAAAATCTACGGTGTGATCGGTTCAAAACCCCCGCATGTCATGAAAGAAGAGGATTTGAAAAAACCGGTTAAAGCCGATGAAATGTTCATTGACATTGGCGCCACAAGCAGGGAAGATGCTGATAAAATAGGTGTAAAGGCCGGGACGCCAATGACTCCTGATATGGAGTTCAAATCCTTAGGCAATGATAGGGTCACAGGCAAAGCTTTTGACAACCGCGCAGGCTGCGTGATGCTCATTGAGGCACTCAGGCAGATGAAGGATGTAAAAGCTACGGTGCATGCTGTTTTCACTGTGCAGGAAGAGGTGGGACTAAAAGGGGCTAAAACATCTGCTTTCGGACTGAACCCGGATGTTGCAGTAGCGACCGATGTGACCATTACAGGGGACCATCCTGGTATCGAGAAGAAAGATTCCGCCATCGAAATGGGAAAAGGGCCTGCGGTAACCGTAAGCGATGCCGAGGGCAGGGGGATTATAGTTCCTGAATCGGTGTTAAAATGGTTAAAAGAAGCAGCAGAATCTAATAATATTCCATACCAGCTAGATGTGGGTAGCGGTGGGACAACAGATGCGTCCGCAATACACCTGACACGTGAAGGAATACCAACAGGGGTTATAAGCCCGCCTTCACGATACATCCACACGCCTGTGTCTGTATTGAGCATGGGAGACCTTGATAACTGCGCAAAACTCGTGGCACGAGCGGTTGAAATTGTAGACAGGTTTTTTTAGTCCTGTCTTTATTTTTCTTATACAACTCCTTCTCCCGGCCTTACTATTCCATCTATCAGCCCGTAATCAACTGCTTCCTCTGCAGAAAGGAAAAAGTCTCGATCGGTGTCTTTCTCAATGACTTCCAAGGGCTGCCCTGTGTGATAGACCAGTATATCATCCAGGGTGCTCTTCGCCCTGTTCATCTCTTTTGCCTGGATCTGGATATCCGATGCCTGTCCCTGCGCGCCTCCAAGAGGCTGGTGTATCATCACCCTCGCATTGGGAAATGCCATTCTCTTTCCCTTAGTACCTGCCGCAAGTAAGATAGCAGCCATTGATGCCGCCTGTCCCACACAAATGGTTGCAACATTGCACTTGATACACTGCATCGTATCATAAATAGCAAGGCCTGCGGTAATAACTCCTCCAGGACTGTTTATATAAAGGCGGATGTCGCCTTCGAACTCTTTTGCTTCCAGATATAGAAGCTGTGCGATAATACTCTCTGCCATATCATCATTGATTTCACCATTAAGAAAAATTATTTGTTCATCCAATAGGCGGGAGTATATTTCCACCTGGCGTGTACCCTCTGGTGTTTGCTCAGATACAAAAAGCATATTTGGAATTGCCATTGTTCTTTTCTCCTTTTAGTTTTAAATCGTATAACATCGAACTGAATCCAGCCTCCCGATTTAAGATGCTTACAACCTGATGAGATTTAACCCCATGAATCATCTGAGAGATGGATTAAGCTGTGTAATGTAAATAGAGTATTGCCCTGAATATTAAAAAAACCATCGGTATAAGATGAAGGGATGAATAGCTTCAAATATCAAGAGAATAAATCTGTTTAATGGGGTAATAAGAATGACAGGTTTTGATGAAATGGTTACTGGTGCCGTAGAAAAAGTTATACCGAGTGTTGTAAACATCAGTGAAGTAAAGTTAATGAAGGACGCCTATCTGCATGTGCATCCGGTTCCGGGTGTGGGTTCAGGTTTCATAATAAATAAGGATGGTTTCATACTCACAAATGCCCACGTGGTGCTGGGTTCAAAGGAGATAAAAGTGGCTCTGGAAGATGGAAGGATATTCCAAGGTGAAATAAGAGGCTTGGACACCATGAAGGATCTTGCAGTGATCAAGATTAAAGCAAGCAACCTTCCGGTACCAGAGATTGCAAAAGACAACGACCTAAAGATCGGGCAGATGGCAATTGCCATAGGCAGTCCTCTTGGCCTTGTGGGGGGCCCGACTGTCACAGCAGGCGTGGTAAGCGCTGTGAACCGGTCAATTCAGACTGAGGCAACTTTCATGGAAGGATTGATACAGACAGATGCTGCCATTAATCCAGGCAATAGCGGAGGGCCATTAATAAACAGCAAGGGTATGGTGATAGGTGTGAACAGTGCCGTTATTCCATTTGCACAGGGCATCGGATTCGCCATACCCATACAGCCTGCCGTAGAAATTGCAGACCAGTTAATAAAGCACGGCGAGATCGTAAGACCGTGGATCAGTATGAATGCAATAGATGTTAATCCCAAACTGGTGGCATATTATAGCCTGCCCACTACCAAGGGTGTAGTTGTTACTGAGGTAGTGAAAGGAAGCGAAGCTGATAAGTCAGGTATAGAGGTAGCTGATATCTTGATCCGGATGGATGAAATCGAGATAAATAACGTCAGGGATCTTATTAAAGTGCTCAATAAACACAAGGTCGGTGACAAAGTAACTATGGAATTCTTCAGGGGGCAGGAGAAAGTGATCCTAAAGACAGTGCTTGAAAAGGCGCCATCTTTGCAGCGTTCAAGGGCTCCAGAATGAATATTTAGGTTAAGAGAGGAGATTTATGGTAAGTAAATTATACAGAAAAATATTGATTGCTACCGATGGTTCAGAATATACAAAAAAAGCAGTTGATTACGGGATAGATATTGCAGATAATACCGGAGCAAAACTACATGTAATCTATGTAGTCGATACCACGTCATATGGCTCAATCCCGCTGTCTGCCCTGATGGAATATGCCTACTCGATTTTAAGACAGGAAGGCGATATGGCAATAAAATATGTGACTGATAGGGCAGAAGCCGCAGGTTTGGAAGCGGAGGGAATTATTGCAGAAGGACATCCGGCTGATGAAATAATAAAGTACGCCGAAAAGAACTCAATAGACCTAATAGTAATGGGAACACTGGGAAAAAGCGGGCTTGATAGATTCCTGTTGGGCAGTGTTGCCGATAAGGTAATTCGCAATTCGAGAATACCCGTGATCGCAGTCCCAGTAAAGGATAAAAAAATTGAACGATAAGGGCCAAACATCGACAGTCCATCGCATTCGCTTAAATAACCGTGGAGGAATCTTATGAAAACTTCGTTCCAATTAGGAAAAATAATGGGTATACCGATTAAATTGCACATAACGTTTCTTCTGATTCTCCCGGTCTTTGCATGGAGTTTTGCAATCAACCCTTCAAGCTTCGGTTTCAGCGATCAGGATTCGCCGCTTCGATATGTCCTGTCGTTGGCTGCAGCAGTTTCGCTTTTTGTTTGCGTAGTATTGCACGAGCTGGGGCACTCTTACATAGCCAAAAAACACGGAACCAACATCAAGAATATAACACTTTTCCTTTTTGGCGGCGTCTCGTCCCTAGAAGAGATTCCAAGAGATCCAAAGACTGAATTGAAAATGGCTGTGGCAGGCCCAGGTGTCAGTTTTTTGATTGGTTTCATATTTATAATTATATATCTGTTTTTCAAATCCTCTGGTGAATCGTTCGTAGATTATTTATTTTTAAAGCCAATAAACGATCCATATCTTCGCCTTGTCTGGATGATAGCAATATTAAATATTGTACTTGGCATCTTTAACCTCTTTCCCGCATTTCCCATGGATGGCGGCAGGGTGCTCAGGGCATGGCTTGCAGAGCGGATGTCTTATATCAGGGCGACACGGGAAGCAGCTGGTATTGGAAAGATGTTTGCCATCTTTATGGGGATTTTCGGATTATTCTACAACTTCTGGTTTATGCTCATCGCATTATTTATTTACATAGGCGCTTCGGAGGAAGAAAAATCCACGGAGATAAATGTGAAACTTGAGGGTGTTAAAATAAAAGACATTATGTCAAAAGAAGTTCAGACCGTAACTTCAGGAATGTCTGTTGAAGAGCTTGTAGAATATATATTAAGGTTCAAACATATGGGGTATCCGGTCGTGGATGATGAGCAGTTAAAGGGCATGGTAACATTTGCAGACGTGCAAAAAGTCCCCAGAGAAGAAAGGAAAGCCGTTAAAGTGTCACAGGTAATGACTAAAAATATTATAGGCCTCCAGGAAGAAGATGATGCAGTAAACGCATTAAAACTCATGACAGTGAATAATATTGGTCGTATAATAGTTAAAAAAGGCGAAAAAATTTCAGGTATAGTCTCAAGGACTGATCTCATGCGGGCTGTACAATTATTGGAATAATATCAATAATGGCGCAGTAAGTCACAATTTTATCTCAAGCTGAGCGATTTTCCAACAGCATCGAAAGCTTCATCAAGCTCAGGGAAATTTGGTATGGATGCCATTCTTAATATGTTTACACCGCTCTTCATGCTGTTACCACCGAGCAGGCATCCGACTATCATTTTGTGAGCATGGTTCGAAAATCTGACAACTTCCTGCGCAAGGTGCTTTGAATCCAGAATAGCCGAAGGAACTGCAACAACAAATGCAATGTCCCATTTATCCTGGTTGCGAATCATCACATCGAATACGCGGGCATACCTGTCGGCCCCGGAATCTCCGACTATATCAAGCGGATTCTCAGGGCTCCATTCCGGTGTCAGGAAGGAATTAAGCTCTTCAATTAATCCTTTTGAAAGGTCTATTATTTCAATACCATATTTTTCAGCATAATCTGTGGAGAGAACTGCAAAACCTCCGGCATTGGATATGACTATTGCCCTCTTTCCCTTCGGGTAATCTTCAGACGCAAGAAGTTCACCTATCTGAAATGCCTCTCTCAGTGAATGGGTAGTAATGACACCTGACTGCCTGAATGCTGCCATATAAACTTCATAGCTGCCTGCAAGAGCTCCAGTGTGGGAAGACGCCGCTTTTTGACCCCTCTTTGATGTCCCGGCTTTTATCGCTATTACCGGGTTTTCTTAGTCACTTCTCTCACAACTCTCATAAAGGCTCTACCATCTTTTATTTCCTCAATGTAAAGAACAATCGCCTTTGTATCTTCATCATCCTGCGCAAACTTCAGGAAATCATCAAAACCCAGGTCTGCCTGATTGCCCACACTTATGACGGCGGAAAGTCCCATATCTATATTCTCCAGCAGGCTCCAATCCACAATTGTGGTGATTATGGCGCCACTTTGTGAAATGAAAGTAAGGCCGCCCGGTTTCGGAGTTGCAGGATCAAACGTAGCATTAATCTTTTTATGAGGCAGGATGATTCCAAGACAGTTCGGACCGACCATCCGTATGCCATATTTTTCCGCAATTTGTAAGACTTTATCTTCAAGAATTCTTCCCTCCTCGCCGATTTCTTTGAAGCCTGCTGATATGACTACCGCCAGCTTTACACCCTTTTTGCCGGCCTCTTCCATGACTTCAGGGACTACCGCTGCCGGTACTGTAACGATCACAGCATCAACCTGGCCCGGAATATCTGCCAGAGATGGGAGGATTTACTTAATTTTAAAGGGGGACTAGAATATTCACACATCAACAGAAAATGACGAGGACCTAGAAAAAGTTGAAGAATTGATAAAGGAAGAGGAAAAGAAAAATCACCAAATGCAAGTCCTTTTATGCCCGATATGCAATTCCAGAAATGTTACATATTACTTGGGAGGGGAACTGGGTTATCAGTATAGATGTAAAGACTGCGGATATGTTGGTGCACTGGTTCTTGAAAAATAAAAACCGGACAAAACCAGCTTTGAATGTACCGCCGCCTCCGCCGCGGTAATTTGTGATATAAATCGTTTGAGGAAAAATATTTATTCTATTGGCTGCAGATAATTATGTGGCGAAATAGAAAGAAAAAGATTTCAAGATGTGCGGGAGGTTAGAATGAGCGATGAAAACAAGGATAAGAAAAGTAATCCAGAAATTCGATGCCCGATTTGCGGGGGCAGAATGATCGGCCATAAAGGGATTTACCGATGTCCCGATTGCGATTCCGATGAGGATACTGCCAGACGGCGGGATCATATTTAAGAGTAAAATTATATAGAAATTGAAAACCTTATATAGGAACACGAGGCAAAGTCAATCAAATCAATCGAATAAGTCCTTCGGCAATTCCAGTGATGCTGTTTATTATTCTTTAGTCAAGTTCTTAAATAATATGCAAGGACTGCGGACATGTTGGTGCACTAGTTCTTGAAAAATAAAACGGGCAAAGACCTATAAAATTTTTTTCCAATTTGGCTATCAATCCGTGTGTCTATCTGTGTAATCTCAGGCCGCTGTGGTCAAGCAGCCTGTAGAAGCCGATTTTTATATAGTCTGTTATTATAAACGCCACCAGGGCATATCCCCAGATAAACAGGGCAAGATTCCAGCCAAGAGGTGTGATAAACAATCCATATACAACAATAAGCGTCGCGAGCACTTTGGTGATCACAGCCGACCAGAACAATTGCCCGCTGGGTTTAATAGACCAGAAATTCCCGCGTGTACGGGATAAGAAAATAGTCAGGTGCCCAGCGATGGCGAGCTTGAGAAATATAAACGACTGGAGCATTTCCTGGTTCAGGTGAAATACTTCCATCCCTAGATAAAATATGATAAAAGAAGAGATGACGCCGACCATTCCTAAAAGGGTAGCTATTCCAAGAACAACCCGCATATTCCATTTTTCAGGTTGATTTGAGTAGCGGACATTATCGTAAGCTATCGCCATAATGGGAGCGTCATTAAAGAGCGCCAGCAGGACAATCATGATTGCAGTCACAGGATAAAAATTAAAAATTATGATGGAAAAGGTAATGAAAAACAGCACACGTATGGTCTCAGCTATGCGATAAATGGCGTAGCTGTTCATCCTCTGGAAAATTTTACGGCTTTCCTTTATGGCGTCGATAATGACTGAAAGCCCGGGTTTTGTAAGCACGATGTCTGCAGCGGATTTTGCTGCGTCAGTGGCGCCGGCGACCGCTATTCCCGCATCTGCCTTTTTCAGGGCAGGAGCATCGTTGACCCCATCCCCTGTCATGCCGACTATATGCCCTTTACCCTGAAGCAGTTCGACGATATCATATTTATGCTCAGGAAAGACCTGGGCGAACCCGTCTGCGCTTTCAACTATACGCTGTGCCTCTCTGTCAGGCTTATCCAGAAAAGAAGATGCCTGCATAATATTGGTGCCCAGGTTTACCTCCGATGCGATCTGCCTGGCAATGGCTGCATGGTCTCCTGTAACCATCTTAACATTAACGCCCATGGATTGCGCTGTTCTTATTGTTTCGGCTGAATCTTCGCGAGGCGGATCGTACAGCCCGATAAGACCTACGAACTGCCACTTATCCTGCGCATCGGTCATGGCTACTCCAATGGCGCGATACCCTTTAGAGGCGAAAGAATTAATATCCTCTTCGACTCCGGTGCTGATTTCTTCTTTATTTGCTACGAGTGAAAGAATTACCTGGGGCGCGCCTTTGGCTACTTTAAATCTGCCGCCGCCCTCTACCGTAGCTTCTGTTCTCTTCACAACCGGATCGAAAGGCTTAAAATCAGTTGTTTTATAGCCCTTTACGGCCTCGATAATTTTCTCTAAGATTTTTGTCCTGGAGACAATGGCATTATCAATGGGATCCTGATCTTCCTCTCTTGATGCAAGAGTGCCATAAAGCAGCACATCACTATCCTTATATTCCCCAAAAGGCTTCACTTCGCCAACGGTAAGCTCATTTTTAGTAATAGTCCCGGTTTTATCCGAACAAAGGACATCCATTCCCGCCATTTCTTCAATCGCTACCAGTTTGCTGACGATTGCTTCTTTTTTAGCCAGTGCGATTGCTCCCACTGCCATGGTAACTGACAGGACTGCAGGCAAGGCTACTGGTATAGCAGCAACGGTCAGGACTAGCGCGAACTGAAGGGTTTGAAGTACACTTTCGTGGCGAAAGAGTGCGAGAAGAAATATTATAGACACAAGCACGCCGTCAAGAACAATCAAATAATTGCCTATTTTTATGACAGTTTTCTGGAAATGGCTCTGGGTTTTAGCTTCCTCTACCAGCTTCGCGGTCTTGCCAAAATAGGTATTCATCCCTGTTGTAACAACAAGTGCGTCCATTTCTCCCTGCCGTATTATGGAACCAGAATACCCGACATCGGAAGTATGTTTTTCCACGGGCAGGGATTCACCTGTCAATGCGGACTGATCCACCAGCAGATAATCCCCTTTCATGAGTTTTATATCAGCAGGTACGATGTCCCCGAGCCGCACACGCACAACATCCCCTGGGACAAGTTCACGGGCTGGAACCTGGACCCATTCGCCATCTCGCAACACCCGCGCCAGGAACGCCAGTTTCTTTTTCAGCAATTCGATGGCATTTTCAGCTTTGTGCTCCTGCCAGAACCCGACCGAAGCATTTAGCAGCAGCAGCACAAAGATTATCCAGAAATCTTCCCAATGGTTGATGACTCCGACAGGATAGCAGCGATTTCGATCATCCACGGAATCGGCCCCCAGAAATAACTCAGGAACTTGACAATCGGGCTGGTTTTCTTTTCTGATATTTCATTATAGCCGTATTGAACGAGCCGTCTTTCTGCTTCCTCCAAGGAAATGCCGCTTTCACTTGATGAAAGTTTCTGTAACAGGTCATTTAATGAAGTATTCTTTGCCTCTTCGGTACTTAGTATATCCCGGTTCATAATAGGCTGAGCTCCATATCGAATAAATTTACTTCCCCAATTTCAGCATGCCTGCAATGTTCAGCAGTTCTTGAAGATGAACTGTCAACACACTTTTCAATAACAAGATAGATTTTGATATTATTTAATCATATCTTGAAAAACAATATCATTTCTCTATATATCTAATCTTTTTTATTTTTCAATATATAATCATTCAATACTCGTGATACATCAATTGTTTCGTCACAGAAATCCTCTAACTTCTCTGCATTTTTGGAGGAGTTGACAATGGCAGTAACTTTGCACTTTAAATGTTCCTGTTTTTTGAACTTCTGGATTGTTAAAGCTACCAGCAGGTTATATCCGTCGTCCGGGGAACAGATGTAGACATTCTTTGCCTTTTTCAACCCTACTTTTCGCAATACTTCTATGTTGTCCGCATGTTCCCGGTATACTATATACCCTTCATTTTTCAGAGCAGTTGCAAGTTCCAGATCCCTGACAACTACCACTATCGGGACATTCATAGATTTCATAGTTTTTAAAAAATCATAACATATTGGAGTATATCCACATACGATGGAATGGTCTCCAAATCCTGAAAATTCCATGCTTTCCATAACATTCACCACTTTACTCATTCTTTGCTGTAGCACCGGTCCTATAAATGTTGTAATCGCTCCCAGAAAAGAAGCTAGACCCAGCACTGTAACAGACACCGTAAACAGCCTCGATGTATCAGTTACCGGTAAAATATCTCCTAACCCTAGTGTCGTTAGTATTACAAAGGTATAATAGACCGCGGTGACTAAATCATGTACAGGTGGCGCGAATTGATTTCCCAGCAAAAGCGATCCGGCAACTCCATAAACCGCTGATGCTGATATTGCAGCCAGCGCCAGCTTTCCTTCTATCGGCAAATAATTTATTCTTGAAGGGAAAATATACTCTTTCCGGTATTTAATCAATAAGGATAACATCAAAATATTCGCACTTATTCCGATTATATCGAAATAAATCAGGCCGAATCCCCGAATTCTAACAAGTATTGATATTAATGATGTCAGTATCAAAAATATTGCAGAATACCAACTTATTCTGGTTCTTTCTCTTAATCCACTTCCAAGGAGAACCATAAATACTCCAATGAGAATCGAAGCTGTTCCGCCGGCGTGAAGCTGGATTATAGAGATATTTTCAAGTAACCTTCTGCCAAATACCACCGATACTATGCCCAAAGATAACACATAAATCCCCAGTATCGACATCAAAAATGGAACTATATTCTGTATCTTTCTGGGATTCACGATATTCCATTATCAATATATGTTAAATATCTAACGTTGAGTCTTATAGCAGTAACTGGATAAATATTTACTCAAATATTAATTATAAATTGTATAACCCTTTTCGAGAAATCTCTTTGAGCGGGCATAATGAAACGCAAGTTACAGACTTTTCCATAGTAGAAGGACAGCAGTGACCAAATTATGAATAAATCTGGTAACAGGAAAAAGTATAATTTCAGTCGCATCGCCAACTGTTGACATCCAGAAAGTGCTTGCCCTTGCAAAAGCAACAGGTTCTTAGCCCACCAATAAAAAAAACTCTCGAACCGATTTCCATAAATAAATCATCTTACAATCGTAGAAATGATACGGCGGTGAAATTGCAAGTGGCGAAGAAAATAATAAATTCACTGGAAGATACGCTGGACTTTTTGATTTACGCCCCGTATTCCGTGCTCAGGCATATATGGATCCAGCTTTTGATTATCATCTTGATGTTTGGTCTAGGGACTCTAATATTTATGCAATATCAGGGACTCGATTTTCTCACTGCACTTCTGGGTTCAGTTTCTACTATAACAACCATCGGCATCTACGCACCGAACCTGGTAACCATGCCAGCATCGGAAAAAGCCTGGTTGATAATCATGTTTATAGTAAGTGTAGGCTCCGCTGCCTCCATCGTACAGGGAACGGTTTCAGCCGCAGTGAAAAAAGAGTTTCTGACAGAGGAAATTAATTTAAAGAAGGCGAAGAGGATGAAGAATCACGTAATAGTTATGGGCTATAAGTTCTTGGGAAAATACATTGTGGAAAATTTAAAATCACTTGGAGTGGAATTTATCGTGATTGCAAGGGACCAAAATCAGGTTGATGCATTAATATCACAGGGAATCCCAACGATACACGCTCCGATTACTCATGCCTTTGAAGCACTCAAGCAAGCTGGAGTGGAAAGAGCCTTAGCTCTAATATCAACTTTCGATGATGACTGTGATAATATGCTGGCTATTATGAGTGCTAAAAAGCTCAATAAAGAAATCCGTACAATCACAATAGTTAATGAGAGGGAACTGTTGGAAAGTGCCAGAGAGTCCGGTGCTGATATAGCGATTTCCCTTCACGATGTAGTTGGAGAGATGCTCGCGATTTCTACGATTTCAAAGGAAATCACGGGAGTTTTCCTTACCGATAGGCTCAAATCCAGGCACATCGCTGAATTTGAGATAACCGCTTCCGGAATAAAATATGATGATATAAAGGGCATTTGTCCCATATTGATGATATCAAGGAAGGATGAAGTAATTTACGACATGAGTGGCGATTTCAAACTCCAAAAGGGAGATTTTGTTTATGTTCTCATTGACCATGAATCGCTTAAGGCTTTCAGGGAAAGATTGAAATCTCTGGGTTCGGCTAGATAGAACCTTATCCTGCTTACTTCTTCTAAACATGAAATTAAAGTACAATGAGCTTTATTAGCATCCCGAAGAAGATGAATTTGAACCTGAAACTCAAAGAATTTTTAAAAGAATTTAATCTCAGACAGGTTCAAAGATGGACTCTATTCAGTATTGTGATAGGTATAGTTGCAGGTTTTGGAGCCATCTTATTTTATTTAGGATTAAGCGCACTTTCCAATTATGCCCTTGGCGGAATAGGCGGCTACTATCCGCCTGTACCGGGCGGAGAACCTTCTTTATTCGTTCATCCAGCAAATAATGTGAAATGGCTCCTCTTCTTATTGCCGGCAGCCGGAGGATTGATTGCAGGCATTATCGTATTTACCTATGCCTCGGAAGCTGAAGGGGATGGTGTTGATGCGGTTATTGACGCCTATAACAATAAAAGAGGTTTTATCAGGAAAAGAGTCCCGCTTATTAAGGCAATAACATCAATGATAACCATAGGCTCAGGCGGGAGTGCAGGCAGGGAAGGGCCTATCGCCCAAATCGGCGCAGGTTTTGGCTCAACGCTTGCCTCGTTTCTGAAACTGAGCGACCGGGATAGGAGAATAATGGTCATCTGCGGTACTGCGGCAGGTATAGGCAGCATATTTAAAGCACCGCTCGGGGGTGCCATCTTTGCAATTGAAGTGCTATATAAAAGCGATATGGAGACCGAAGGACTTGTGCCTGCTTTTATTTCATCCACTGTAGCCTATTCCATATTCTCATCTTTTTTCGGGTGGGGGCATATCTTCACAACGCCAAGTTTTAATTTCACCGACCCGAGGGAACTTGTATTTTATGGGATTCTCGGGGTATTATGCGCTGTAACCGCAATATTGTTTGTAATTATTTTATACGGTTTGCGTGACAAGGTATTCAAACCTCTGAAAATCAAGCCGCATTTTAAACCTGCAATCGGTGGGCTTTTAGTGGGAATAATAGCGATAATTTTCCCCGAAGTTTTAGGAACAGGTTATGGTTGGACCCAGATAGCTATTAACGGCGATATTGTCAAGATTTCAATAATCCTTATGATGGTTCTTGTCCTTTTAAAAATCATCGCAACCTCGTTTACCATCAGTTCAGGCGGAAGCGGCGGTTTGTTTGCCCCTTCTCTTGTCATCGGGTCTATGGTTGGGGGTGCTTTCGGGCAGATATCGGCTATATTATTTCCGGGTATAATAACCCAGCCGGGATCGTATGCACTCGTGGGCATGGGAGCGCTGCTTGCAGGTGCTGCGAAGGTGCCGATAGCGGCGATTGTTATGGTTTCCGAGATGGCAGGGAATTATAATTTACTCGCTCCGCTTATGGTAGCCTCGACTATTTCTTATATGCTCTCCGGCAAATGGACAACAAACGAAAAACAGGTAGAAAACCGCACGTCATCCCCTGCCCACAGGCGTGAGATGACTGTGGATATACTTGAGAGCGCACTGGTAAAAGATGCAATGACTACGAATACTATCACAGTTAGCCCTTCATTATGCGTTCAATGTGTACTTGATTTAATCCATAAATACGGCTACACAGGTTTTCCGGTTGTTGATGATATAAAACTGGTCGGGATAATAACTTTTGAGGATGCGGAAAAAGTTCCTGCTGATAAAAGAGACTCCACTCCAGTAAAGGATGTGATGACTAGGAAACTAATAGTGGCAGAACCTGAAGATTCGCTTGAAGAGGCTCTTATAGAACTTCTCGATAAGAATGTTGGCAGACTTCTTGTCGTGGATAGCACTGACCCAACGAAACTTGTAGGAATCTTGACTAAAATAGATATAATAAGAGCCCATGCCAAATTGAGTTCCAGCAGATAGTGTTGCATGAATAGATAAGGAAGTTCATTCATGCGAAATGCAAATATATATGTATCTTATGAAACAATTATCAGTTAGAGAGGAGGCAAAAATGCCCTTAAATCCGAAAGCTTTTGGTTTGGCAGCAGGGGTCATGTGGGGTTTGGCCCTTCTTGTAACGACTTTGATTTCAGTAAGTACTGGTTATGCTACAATGTTCTTAAATATAATAGCCAGTATATATCTTGGTTACAGTATAAGTCCACTGGGGAGTATCATTGGTTTAATTTATGGATTTGCAGATGCTTCTATTGGGTTTTACATATTTGCTCGAATATACAATTGGTTAGAGACGAAGGAATAAGCATCCTTTGGCTTCGACGTGGGTTAGGCATTTTGGTAAACCGATAGATATTTTCGGATTTTATCGTACATCATCCCAATCCAGGACTCTGCACGCTGCTCTGGTTGTTTTAATATTAACACGTTACAACTGGATTCCTTGAATATTTTATCAGGCAGAGAGCCAAAGAGTACATCATGCAGTATCCATTCTGTAGAGGGACCTATTATACATAGGTCATAATCTCTTGACTTCTTTAAAATAGCATCTTCAATCGAACCCGCGACTTCTATCTCACATTTGACCTTCCTTTTCATTAATTTTATAGCTTCTTCCTGTTTCTTCTCTACCAGTAGAGCTGATTCCTTATCCCTGATTACTGTGAAAATCGTCATTTCGGAATTAAAAAACATCGCTATGTTCTCAGCAGTTTTAACTCGGTATGCATGTTCTCCGAGCCCTAAGGGAACCAGGATTTTTTTAATATTCTTAAAATTTTTGGGGAAAAATACGCCTACATTACAGTCCGCAGACCTCATCACAATGTGCGGAATACTTTGCTCGATTTTCCCATGATATAAGCTCTCCGTTCCTCCTAAAATTATAAGATTGCTTTTTCCAGACCTTGCTACATCGAGGATGGCTTCGGGAATATTATGTGAAGCCACAATTTTTTTTTGGACTGTAACTCCAAGCCTTTCCCCTGTGGATATTGCCTTTTCAAAAATGGGCTGTGAATCCTGAATGAACTGATTTCCTGTTTCAAGGAATGTCTGAATGGGAACTCCGATAACATGCAGTGCAACTATTTCACTTCCCTGCGCTTTAGCTATTCCCGCTCCGATAGTAATAAGAGGTTCGACATTTTTCATTGTGGAAAGCGAAACCACCACTCTATAATCCCCCGGGGCAACTGATCGGGTTATTTTACCTTTCTCGATTTCTTCTTTTCCTAAAGAATAACCATAATATATTAAAAACCCGATTGCAATCCAGATAATAGTAGCATACCAGGCTTTAGGGCTGTAATTGAACATATAAATAGCAAGGAAAAGCTGCGAGATTATGCCTGCAATGGGAACAAACGGAAAAAAAGGCATTTTATAGCCATAATCAAGCACTTTTCCGAATTTCTTCCGCATCATTATTACCGCAACATTGACCTGCAAAAAAAGGAGTAAGAACATAATATCGGCAGCGCTCGCTACGTCTTCTATCGGAAGACCGACCGCCATGATAATAATCAATGCCCCTGAAATAAGTAATGCACCGTATGGTGTTCTTCGGACAGGATGGATTTTTTTGAAGATACCTGGTAGATTAAAATCTCTGCCCATTGCAAAAGAGACACGTGTCGAGGAGAACGTTGTGGCATTCAATGCAGACATGGTAGATACCAGCCCTCCTATTAATAACAAGAAAGTGCCAAAAGGCATAAACTGCCTCGCAGCCTCAAGCAGCCCAAGTTCTTTATACTGTCCTAGAAACTGCCAGGCAGGCATGTCTGTTTTTAAGGCGCCGATTGCGGCAAACGCAACCAGTAGATAAATCGGAATAACAATCAATAGTGATAAAAAAATCGCTTTTGGTATGTTCTTTTTCGGGTTTTTTACTTCCTCTGCGGTCTGCGCTATCACTTCATATCCTTCAAACGCGATAAATGTCAGTCCCATGGCCATGAAAATCCCGTTGAATCCATTGGGCAGGAATGGGTTGAAATTCGAAAACCAATCGGGACTATAATAGATGGTATAAACACCTGATATGATGAAAACTCCCAGAATGGCTATTTTAGTAAACCCAACGATGTTGGCTATCCTTCCTGTCTCAGATGCCCCCATGTAGTTGATATAAATAAAAACCATAGCAATAACCACAGCAAGGAATTTGTTCAATCCGGCTCCAGATAACCCGAACAGGGATATATTGTAATTTTGAAGTAAAAGACCAAAGTATGCTCCGAAACCAAGAGCATAGAGGCTGCCTGCCACAGCATGCGCAAACCAGCTCATCCAGCCGCTTAAGAAACCGTTTATGCTGGGAAGCGCATGTTTTATCCAAAGATATCCTCCGCCTGCTTCCGGAATCGCCGAGCCGAGTTCTGCATATGCCAGCGCAGTGAACAGGGTAACTACGCCGTTTAAAAGAAAAGCCAGTAAAATACCCGGTCCTGCGGTTCCTGCCGCGATCCCCGTGAGGACAAATATCCCGGCGCCTATCATCGCCCCCACTCCTATCATCGTGGCGCTGAGAACTCCCATTTCGCGGCTGAGTTCTATCTCGCTGTTCATTGGGAGATGTCCTTAATTTCTTTGAACTTTGTCTCTTTCCTTTCTTTTTCTGCTTTTTCGGTGAACTCTGATATTAACTTAGTTATGATTTCATTGATTTCTACAGTAACAATGCTTTTTTTCTCAGGGTCTTTTAAATTCAACATCAGTGTAAGCTCAATCGTTTTTTCATTAATTTTTGAAGTGACGATATTTGGTTCTTTTTTAAAATACTTCTTAATTTCCATTGTTGAATTCAATAGTTCTTTTTCGAAATTAACTGCGTCAATTTCTTTATTGATTATGACAGGAACCGTCATTTCATAGCCCTCTGAAACTGAACTATGTTTTATCCATATTTCGTTTAAGAATTGCACATTGGGAACTGCTATAATTTTCCCGTCTTTGTCAAGTAAAACTGTGTTAAGATCGGTAATTTCTATAACCTTTCCAGTATAATTGTTAATTGAAATCACATCTCCCACTTTATATTGCATCTGGAGATTTAAAAATGAACGGGATACGAAATTTTGAAGTCCATACGCTGATGAAACAATAAAACCGATGCCTGCAAGCCCCATCAACAGTATCAGGATATCAGTCGAAATACCTACCTGTCTTATCCCCAGAATGATTCCAATGGCCCAGATAAGTATGAATATGTATTGTTTTATGCGTGCTACAAGATATGGAGGACTTGTTCTCAATGCTTTATCAATCAATGTCTTTGAAATCCTCGCAATGATAGCTGTTAATAGAATAATCAGAACAAATATTAAAACATCAGAAGCAAACAGATATAATTGTTCCTGACCCAGAAATTCCATACATTCTCCTCCTTTTGTTAATAATTTCCGATTTTTTTAAAGATATATAAATGCTTTGAGGACAGGCCTCCTATAGTTTCATGCATCATTTAGCATTATAGTTACACTTTCCCCTGGATCAAGGATGATGAACTCCTTTGGATCTATGCCATTTTCCCTGAGGTTTATCTCTAATTGCTCCTTTGGAGCGTCAATGCCTTCATCAGCCAAATGAAAAGTTCCAATATGGGCGGCGATACTGACAATTGGTTTTAAGATTTGATGTGCCCTTACAGCATCTCCAGGATTCATGTGAACGGGACTCATGAACCATCGCGGTTCGTAAGCACCAATCGGTAGCAGTGCAACTTTAATATTAGGAAAATTAGCATGGAGAGGTTCGAGGAATTTCCCAAAACCAGTATCTCCAGCAAAATAAATTTGTCCTTGTGGACTTTCAATCATAAATCCTCCCCAGAGGCTCTTATCTATATTCCAGGGAGTGCGACCTGAAAAATGCTGCGCTGGAACAAAAAATACTCTGCTGTCATTTGAAAGAAATGTTTTTTCACACCAGTTGAGTTCTTCTACCCTTTTTAATCCATTTTTTTCAAGGAATTTTTTGTTTCCCAGCCCGACTACAAAAAACGGGGAGAATTCTTTTTCCAATGCTTTCAGTGTTGGCATATCCATGTGGTCATAGTGATTATGGCTCACAAGAACAGCATCAATCGGGGGAAGTTCTTCAAATTTAATTCCTGGAGCTCGGATACGTTTAGTTCCTACAAAAGATAAAGGTCCTGCCCAGGTTGACCAGATAGGATCAGTGAGTATATTTATCACGTCTACTTGGATCAGGAACGTCGAATGATTGACGAACGTCACTCTTATTTCCCCGGCATTCACCCGGGAAACCGGTAGAGCGCCAGGCTTTGATTCAATCCATTTCGGCCATTTCGCTCTCTTTCTATTGAAAATCCATTTGAGGAAATCTGCAAATCCATGGGATGGATTTTCCGGATTTTTAAATTTACTGCCATTATGGAGTGGATGTTCCATTGAAGACCTTGAAAATTTAATGCCATGCTAAAAGAAATAACTATCTGCGTTTCTGGGCAAAGCACCATCGACAAAGACTAACTAGCTGGAATTTTCATCATGCTTGAGAAGATCGGGGTCTAATTTCTCATAGATTTTCAGATGTTCTCTCAGCATTAAATCCCTATTGGGATGAGATTGAAACGATATGAAATGTTGTCACGTGGTTATCGGTTGCTTCTCCATTTCTATATCTTGAATAGCTATTTCATGTACCTTATTGAATTGGCTTCTCCTTTCGTTCCATGTATGTTCAGATGCTCTCTGTGCAAGACCGCTCCAGAATGAATCCATATTAGTCACCTCAATCAGAAATGATTCTGTGAGTACTTATGGGAAAGCCAAGCGGGGTGAAAGTAATCATTTTCATACTTGAATTGATCTGAAATACTCATCCGCTAGCCGAAACATGAAAAATGATCTTTCCGATATTAAAAGATGTAATTGGCTTGGCAATAGATATATGCTGGAAGTGATTTTTTGTATAGTTTTGAAAGTCTCTCGCATTTTGTTTCGTATATCTATTTTTTAGAGATTTTCAAGCCACTGGTATTTATTCCAGCCTTTCTTTTACCCCGGCAATCCTTGCATCTGATTGGCTCACTGTATCCTTTCTCTTCAAAGAATTGTCGTTCCTCTGCTGTGAAAATGAAAACTTTGTTACAATCGATGCAATATAATTTTTTATCTTCCATACTTTATTCACCCTTTTTAGCAATATATAGATATGACATCTTCTTATTGTAAGAAATCATCTATCAGCTTGAGAACGACTAGTCACCTGAAGGAAAAGTAACCACACTGATAACACACGTGCAATCATTATGCTAAAGGCACCTGACGAAACAACACATGAACGTATCGAAGCTCTTAAAGGGATTGTTAATGCCGTCAATAGCGGTCTCCAGGGAAGTATCTCTGAAACAGTTCATGATATGGAACAGCGCTACAGACTAAGAAATAGACCTCATGAGATGTAATGATATGAATCCTTAATAAATATGGATTACTACCACAGACTAAATGACGCCTAAATATATTTATAGCCTGCAATCGAACAAGATAGCATAAAATAAGTGCGGATAAACTAAAACATGGCAAAGAAACTGACCTATTACGAAATACTCGGATTGGAGTCCAAAGCAACCCCCGATGACATAAAATCAGCATACCGCAAGAAAGCAATGCAGTATCACCCTGACAGGAACCATTCTCCAGAGGCCGAAGAAAAGTTCAAGGAAATCTCTGAAGCATATTCCGTGTTATCGGACAAAACCAAACGGAAGAGCTATGATTCAAAAGCAAATACCCGCTCCCCACAAAACGTCTCAGACATATTCAATGAAATCATAAGACGACGTGAAGAGGCAGACAAAGAAATGGCACGCCAGCAGAATCTGGAGATGCAGGACTATCTGCGCCGAGAAAGAGAATCACGTATTCTATATGGATGGTATTAAACAATATATCAATGAGCTGACCTAAGCCAGAAAGGATAATAACTTATGGAACTGCGTTATAAAAATCAGTCAAGGATATGATAGAGTCACGTCTTCTTATTCTAGGTAACCATCTACTTATTCCTCATAGTAGCACCCATAGCTAAAGCCTGCTCAACCCACGCCATATCCTTCATAATAAACACTATTTTATCCCGCATGGGATAGCTCTCCACTGAATTCTTGAGAAGCTCTCCATATTTCGCATACTTGCTTATCTCGACTGTATAAGGCGCAGAGTCTTCTATCATCGTGGGGTCATAGCCTTTCATATCAAGAATTTTCATGACTTTATTGCGCTCGCCGGCTGTAGCCATCTTGAAGCGGTATCGTTGTTTTTCATAGAACGGCTCAAGCTCTCTGAATAGGTCGGGGTCATCGAAGAAATACTTGAAATAATAGGCGCCACTGAGCTTGAAAATGTTGATAAGAGGGCGCTTTTCAGTTATGTCGAAAGAAGGCATGATAACAAAATAAATTAAAACATTGATAAATGATTCGCTTTCACATTTGGGGCACTGGTGAATCTTCGGTGGTCAGTCAAAAGAAATTCTGGTTAAATGGCGGTTGGTGAAACGGTGGGTAAATTTTTCTATTTGTCATAGTGTCTCTCTGCAATTCCAGTCGCTATCGACCCCATAAGTACACCAATGAAAATTTTTATAATATCTAAAATACCCATTGATTGTGAGTCCTTATTGACATAGAGGGTTACACAATACAATATTGATAACACCAATAATATCCCAAACGAAAAACCAAGCATCACGAAAGTCATAGAATGATAAAAAGCTTTTTTTTCTGTTGAAACGCTTTTGCTCATATCAAACGTCTGCTCAGGTTTTTGAGCATTCATTTAAATCACCACACATACTGAACTTTGCAATTAGGGCAACTTGAGGGTTTGCCTGCGAATATGGTATGACAATTAGGGCATTCATAATGTTCTGGACTTCCCGATACTGCTTTTGCTATAACATACGCCACTGCCGCACCACCTAAAATTGCAAGCAGTTTTCCCCAACCCGAACCACCCGAATTGCTCACCCTGCTCTGTTTTGTTGCCATAATACCAATTCTCCTAAACAATCGTGATAACCAACCGAAAACTATTTGCATCATCTTGACAATCCCTCATTAAGAGCATAGCTCTAATAGGCATCGTATAACCAGAGGCAAATACTTCCAATATTTGTTCTCTTTCCTTTTATCCTGCCTTACTACAAGGCATTCATTAAAAAAATATAACGCATTTATTAATATTAAGGGTTACGGAGTTTACTTACCGAGCATCGTTATTTCTCTCATGCTCTACACTTTTCTGTATCATCCCCATCCATCTATTTCTTCCAAGCTTCAAGTTAATCCCTGCCGCCTGTGCTGGCGTTCTGCCGTCTAATCCCTGATGCGGTCTGATATGGTTATAGAAAGCCTTGAAGCCATTATTGAAGGTTGTTGCCGTATCATCATCCTGTAATCCTCTCATGACCTTCTGTCTTTCCCTGACGGTATTATGTAACCTCTCAACCTTATTATTATTTACTCTGGCTCTGATACCCGATGATGCAACATGCTCGCAGGTCTGTTTATTGTCGTACAGCGTTTTATTGAAACCATTATGATATGAGGGTAAACCATCGGTGATAACCAATTCAGGCTTCTCACCTTGCGTATGCGTTTTTGCCTTTGAAAATATGGCTTTTGCATCATCATCTTCCCTGCGCTTGGTTATGAGATTAGCTACCATATAACGTGTCTCTCCATCCATGACATGCCAGAGCCAAACCCATTCATCACGCTTGGTCTTCATCTTCATTTCATCAGCGTGCCAGATATTGCCAAGTTCTGGCTTTAGGGTTTCAGCATACTTGCTTATGATTTCTCCGTATTTGTTAGCCCAATATAGAATCGTTGTATGGTCAACATGACGCTCATAGAATTGGTCAAGGTGGTCAACAATTTTTCTTAGCGATGTGCTCTTAAAGTACAGGTCAAGAGCCACAGTAACCATTTTTGCCGTAACCTGCATCTTTTCAAATCCTGCCTTGCTTTCAAGTGTAAAGGTCTTATTACAATGACCGCAAAGCATCCGTGTTTTATTACCTATTTTTGTCTTTCGTGTGCCATGCTTAGTGATATTTTCAGAGCCACAATAGACGCATACAAAGTTATCATAGCTCTGATTGGCTTCAATTTCAGCCTGTAATTCTTGGCTTTTCTGTTGCTGTTCTGCTACCAACTTCGCTTTTAATTTCTGCCAGAACCGGATAGCATGAATATGCTTGCATTCGATATGCCGATTGGTATAATCAGGGCAATCACAGAACCAGGCCTTATACTTATTCAGAACAGTATAAACGCCGTTACCAGATTGCGAAGGCATTTGATACACATTTGTTTCAAGTTGCACAGGCTCAAAGCCGTGTTCAATCATCGATTGACCTCTTAACATTCTTGCGGTTTGCATGTCTGTTGTATGGGCAAACATTTTAATCATCTCTTTAAATTGTACTTTTCGTACAATAGTATAATACGCACGCAAACTATAAATATGTTCCGTACAATCTCTTATTGTGATATTATGAAGTTATTAGGTACGTCGAAAATAAGCACTGACAACAAGGCTACCATCATCAAAGATGTGGCGCAAAAATTAAATATGGCGCAGGGAGACCTTCTTGGGTTTTACGAAGGGGATAATGGGAATATCGTTATTAAAAAGTTAATTCTCAAACCAGAGCAATAATATTTAATAGTTTACCAACACAAATAAACTATTTCTCAATGAATGTCTTTCACAAGACAGGATAAAAGGTTCAGGGCAAATATTACGAGTATTTGCTTCTGAGTAAACCGAGACGCTCAGTGTGTCGAGCCCAGTCTGTCAAGGAGAGATAGACTTGACAAGGCAAATAAGTTTCGGTAGGTTTAAAAAAACAGAAGTACAATTGGACTCGGAAATTTATGATAGAAACTACTGTGGTGACGTGGATATTATCAAAAGTATGGTGGTCGATATTGGGGGTGCTTCGTAGAATGGGCTTTGATTTCGCTAAAAGAAGGTTTAGAGAAAAAATCAAGGTCGAACTAAACTCCACAGACCTTGACATTGACCTTATAACCGATACGCCTGTTCCCTATGCTTGGTTAAAATTTAAGGTAAGAAGCGCATCTGATGTGGATTTAATCACCAAGAAAATAGTCGCTTGGGTACTTGTGGGTGGCGCTACGGCGGATAAAATTGATTGGTCGGCACAAGACAACATCTTAGCAAAGTCATTAAGAAATGTCAACTATCATCAAATACCTGACCGACTCCCTGAACGGCAAACACAGGATGAGGTTTTTCAATTTTATTACCCACTCCCACCTCATGTTGACATAAGTAAACATGTGCTATCTATAGATATGGTTATTGAGTTCGATTGTATTTATGGAACAATCTCTAAAACTTTTCAAGTTCACGACAATATATCAAAAGATAAAAGTGATAAATGGAAAACAGCTTTGGATAAATGGAAACAAGATTATGAAGGTAAGGAATCTGTCTGGATTTAAGAAAAGAATCTTTAAACCAACCGATTCACCAACCGCATATTCAACACCTCAATTTTTTTAGACACACCCATGTTTCACCAGAGCCACATTTGGATATATTTTTATACTATGTGCATAATTTTCATCCAAAAATATTTTTGAAAAGGTGTAAAATATGAGAATAAGAGTTGTAAGCTCTAAAGAAGAAATAGAATCACTCAGTAAAGGTGAAAAAATAATCCATATTGCTTTCAGACCATCGAACAAAGACATTTTCGCTCTGGTACAAAAATGTCCTGAGGTTAAAGCCATACACATTCCGGGTTCCTATATGAAAACCATATCAGATTCCACGAAAATGTTATTAAAAATGCAAGATATTGCTCTGCTTGAAGGCGATGTATGGGGCCACAGGAAGGATATTAATGAATATTCCGAGATAAAACAAGAGGTATTTGATAAGATTGAAAAACTCAGATTCGAAGGCTTATCAGACTCTGACATTGTTAAAAGAATGGAAAGAGATACAGGATTGAGCAAGGATTTGTTGCAATTCATTATGAAAGGAACAGGGAAAAAGAAGTAACATCTCCGCATGCTTCTATCAAGAGAAGCTGCGACCTGGTATATTCGAACGGCGCGCGCCGCACAGATATATAACAAGTTTACAAATCGGAGTAATGATAATGCCGATAATATTCAGTGATGAAGACCTGATGTATCTCGACAAAGAGCAGGACAATCAATTACGCTCTATAAGACAAGCCATAGATACCATGAAAACAAAAGGCGATGCATCCTTTTGTAAAAAATGTAGTCACATTATGCAATATTTTAACGTTGGAAATGCAAAGCTTTTTCAGTGCGGTTTCTGCGGGAATCGAATCGCTGAAATGGTAAATAGCGAGGGCCTTATTCCTTCAGCCAAATAACACCTTCAACACCTGACCTGATGTTTAGATGCAGCCCACGCAGCTGCATAATGCGCCTCTCTCAATGTCGAAATGCTGCGCGGTGAAAAACTCAGATGCAGTCGGTCGTCTTTCATCGGGTGCATAGATAAGATAGCCTCTAAATTATAATCTCGCGAAATCCTAAGGTTGAATCAATCATAGGCTTAAGTTTCCACAGGCAACTCTTTACGGTTCAAGAATTACTACTTACCAAGGAATGTTGAACCAACAGCCGGGAAATCCACCAGGAACTCTTTCATCCATTTTGTCTCCGAAGATTAATATAATCGGTGGCTTCGGCAACATCTGTTATTGTGTACACGCCCACTCTTCACCAGTCATCACGGTAGCTTGTCAGGGAAATACTTTATTTATCAATACGGAATGCACCTCAGGATCGGTATCGGCGCAGAGATCTGAAAGAACGGTCAGCTGGAAATCCTTATCTGCTGCTTCACGGATGGTCGATAGTACGACCCCGCTTGTAGCAATTCCTGCAAGCACAAGATGTCGAATATTCTTAGCGCGTAAAATAATCTCAAGATCACTTCCACTGAAAGCACTGACACGGCGCTTCACCACCACGACATCATCGCCTTCAGGCGTTATAGCCGGATGTGGATTAATCATGCTCGATGCCATTTCTTTCAGAGCACCACTGAATGACTTGTTGCGGTTACTGACTTCCGGCGCGCCTGGACGGAACCGACGACTACATACACGACGGGTATTTGCTTTTTGTGGGCTACATCTACCGCTGCGCTGACTTTCGCTAGATACTCGTCCTTATTTTTCTGCCGATCGATAATGCCGGGCTGCACGTCCATCACCAACAGACCTGTTTTTTCGTTTTCATTTGTTATAATCATATTATATACCTGACTTCGCAAGTTAACCTATAAATGAAAATTACGTTTCAAAAGTTTCGATCAAAAATTATGCATGAAAATGTAACTTTTCCAATAGGCAATATTGTAATGCTTGATAGAATAAAAAAGATTACGGTTACCAATAAATTGACAGTCACAACCTTGTTGCATGCACTATAAGATTTTAGTAGCATCAGAATGCTCTTCATCACAAATATCAAGTTTATGGAATTTGGAATATAATAACCCACGTTCATTTTTTCCATTCAATCTTCCTCGCCGTGAGAAGCATCAGGTAGGTCATAAACCCGCAGTTTGCATAAACTATCGGGACCCAATAGCCCGGATATTTGCTACTCTGAAATATGGCGAGGAAGCTGGATGAAATACTTAATGAGTATACTCTGATGCCCCATTTAAAATCTGAGAAGACTCAAGAACGCGGGATAACGGTAAACTTTCTTGTTTTCGACGCTTTTAAACTTCAATTACTTCAGAATAAGTTCAATACTATAATTGACTGCGGCCTATTCCATGTGTTCTCGGATGAGGAGCGAACGATTTATGCAGCAAGTCTATCCTCTGCGCTCTATTCAGGCGGCAAGTATTTCATGCTCTGTTTCAGCGAGCATGAGCCGGGATCATACGGGCTGAGGAGAGTAACTCAGGCTGAGATACGGGCGACATTCGGCAATGGTTGGAAAATTAATTATATCAGGGAAACTAAGCTTGAAACAACGTTTGGTTCAGCAGGTGTGAAGGCTTGGCTATCCTCCATCACTCAACTGTAGCATTGATGAAGGCCTAACCGATGTAACAATAGATGAAATTATTTAAAGGAAAATGCAGATGAGGCTTTGCGCATACGAGTTTAATATTTACATATTTACTAATACAAAAGTTATATCCTGAGTTTGACAGTTAATAAATCTTTTCTCTCGTAAATGTCTCCCTTTTTTGGCAGGAAAATCTATTTGACAGTTAATAGAATTTTACTAAATATCTTAGCAATTTGCTATATTATTCCCCGATTT
>CABMII010000063.1 GCA_902386255.1 uncultured archaeon | reverse complement strand
TGCCTTTTTACTTGATAAATGACTTGGTTTTATGTGGAAGCGATTTATGGCGGTTGATTTGTTACCAGATTGTTTTGGTTCTCGTCGTGAAAAATTACAGAATCACTGAATTTTTGGATTGTGCCCATTTGTATATATATTTTTTAAAGCTTCATGAATAAAATAGGGAGCTTCTATTGGTTTGATCCCATTTTTTCTTAATTCCTCCTCTGCGCCGCTTCCAATTCTGGCGCACAGTACAGCCTCACAGTCTGCAATCAAAGAAATTGTTCTGCTCAAAGCCTCATCTGCATGCCCGTATTCTGCCGAACCACATAGAGGTTTGGTCTCTCTAACTTCTATAAATCGTATTTTACCGCAATCAACCTCAATTATAAGAAAGCGAGAGGCTTTTCCGAAATGCTGGTTGATAACCTTGCCGTCACTTGAAACAACCGCGACTCTCATCAATGTTATTGCTTTATTATTTTGATTTCAGGGAAAATCTCATGAGTTACGCAATAATAGCCAGGGCATCTCTCCTTGGCAATTTCATTCAGTTTATTCAGCCTTTCCATGCTTGCATCCGAATCCACGAGCATTTCCCATTTGAGATGCTCCAGAATCGGGTTCTGCGTTACTCCAAAAGCCCTTGTCAGATCCATGTTCGCTGTAGCCTTTATCTTAAAGCTTTTGAGTACGATTCCCTCCATCGCAGCCCATTTTGCAAAGGTAGCTGCATAGCAGGCAATAAGCCCGTAGATGCAGTACTGCACAGGGTTGGGCACTGTTCCGCCTCCGCCCAGAACGAGAGTCTCATCCGAAAAAAGAGTAATTTCTCCTCCTTTTTCCGTTTTTATTTTTGACTCAAATTGAGGTCCTGTTTTCCCAAGCCTCCATTCACCCTCTACTTCCATTGTCTTCTTGCCGCTCGCCGGGTCTTTTCTTGCTTTCTCAACTGTTTCCTTGAATTTGTCTACGTCCACTCGATTTACTATCATTTTCTCACCTTTTTAACCAAATACTAAAACCTTGTCTGATTCTTCAACTATATGAAGCATATCATGCATTGTAGAGATCGGGCAAACCTCGCTCCCCTTCATCTGCCTCATTTTCAGGCAGGTTCCGCATGCAAAAATCTGACCTTTATGCTCTACAAACAGTCCTATCTGTTCCTGAACATTAAATTTTTCATCCTGAATATTTTCACTCTCAACGCCTTTACCCAGCAAAAACACTTTTACCTCGTGCTCCATAAGTAAAGAAGTGGTGCCAAATCTGAAGGCATTCCACACTGTTTCTGGCTCGTTTGTGTTTATTATTATTCCAATTTTCATAACATCCTCTTTACTAATTCTTCATTTTCTGCCAATTTTTCTAAAAGCACCTCTCTCATCAAATCGCACGCCTGCAAGATTTTCGGGTTTGCGATTTTGTAATAGATATTTGCTCCATTCCTTCTTGTGGTAACAACGTTATTCTGCCTCAAGACTGTGAGATGCTGCGAGACGTTTGCCTGCGGGACACCAGCCAGTTCGGTCAGATCGTTCACTGTTTTCTCTCCATCTCTGAGAAGGCTTATTATTTCCAGTCTTTTGGGATTTGTAAAGACCTTACAGATCTCTGCATGCATTTCAAAGATTTTCTTGTCCATTTTATGTACTCCAGTTCATATTTTATCCCGTCAGTTCCTTCTCGATCTCAAGGTACTGCTCTCTTGATATTTCGCCCTTGGCGTATCTCTTTTTCAGGATAGTAAGAGCCGATTCAGGCGTTTCTTCTGGTTTTTTTGTTCCGGCATTTATAACTGAAATCACAAGCCAGACTATTGCTCCCCAAAATAAAACCATTATGATGAATCCAAAGCCCATTCCGAAACCCATCATTCCGCCTCCTGAAAACAACAGGACTACTGCCACAAGTAGTGCGATGAGTATCCACAACGTTGAATCTTTATTGCTCATTTTTTATGCATCTCTTCAATTTTGGATTCTTAGGTATATTCCAAATTATGAATATTCGTATATATGAATCTTTCCTTCAACTTTATAGTTTTCCTTCACACCTGCAATTACAATGAATCCACCTCTCCGGCATAAAAGCGACAATCAGCTTTAGCGCACTGCTTATTTCTGGAGCTATGCTCGCATTTGAGTTTTGAAACTGGAATATATTCAAGTTCAGTTCCAAGTACTTCTCTGAAATATTGATTTGCCGACTCTATTGCAGTAAAGGTGCTCCGTTTACAGCATCTGGCTCCCCTGTTACTTGCTATTGCTGCAAGTGCCCTTGAAGTCATCATATTCGCAGTTCGCCTTTCATGATCTGTCAATGGCGTGGCTTTCAGTATGGTGCTCATGGCAATGCCTGTGGCAATAGCTGCCGCATCAGTCCCATACAAACCACAGTAGCCGCCTGGCACAGTAGCACCGCGCCGTATAGCCTCTTTAATTTCTTCATCCGTCACTTTGCCTGTGAGATTTTTGTAGGCAGTAACCAGTACTGCTGCGATCATGGCATGATGCTCAGGCCCGTGCATGGGCATGGTGGGATGCTTCATAATGATTTTTGCCATTTCCATGGGGTTTTTGGAGCCTGAAGAAAGACAGAACTGGGTGATAATCTTTACCGAATCACTTGCGTGACATTCATTGCATACGTAATGACCAGAGGGGCAGTGAATGTTAGCGGATTCTGCTTTCCCACAATAGGTGCACGTTACAGGAATGGCTGTAGTCAAATATTCAAGTTCCTCGCCGCACATCATGCAGTTTTCAGTTTTTTTATTGTATTTTTCCATAGTTCCTCAGATTCTCTTATCCATATATTATTTTCATAAATATATTCGAATATTATCATATATGAAACTTTCGATTTCTTTCTAATGCCTGAGAATCATTGAAAGATTACACAGTAAACCAAAAATAGGTATTTGACGCAGGAATCAGCCTAACTCCTGGCTTCCTCAACAATGCTCAGGTTCAGTGCGTCCTCCTGCTCTGCTGCATGCATTAGCTCTGGATAAAAATCGCCGAAGCCGCGCGGTCTCAGGGCGCTGATGTAAGTTTTCCTCTCTTTCACATATATGGATATCTTGCAAGGCATCATGAGACTCATTTTCACATCCGTGCGCAAAAGCTCGCTGGCAAACTCCTCGCTACAGAACTCAACTATACTTAATGGCTCAATTGAAAATCCTGCGCTTGCAAGCATTCCGCTAATATCATGAATATGAAGAACTCGAAGTCCTCTCTTTTTTATTGCCTCAAGCACGCTGTTCACTGCTCTCTCGAAGCCCTTTTCTGTTGCAACAGTATAATCGTCTATCATTTCAATCTCCAATTGAACTCAAAGCCCTGTTATTATTGCGTCGCCCTTACATGCTTCAATACACATGCTGCAGCCATGGCAGAACTGCGCATCGATAATTGCAGGCTCTTTTACGTCCAGTCTGAATATCGCCCTGCTTGTACATGCCTTTGCAGCCAGGCATTCAGCACAGCAAAGACATTTTTCTGCACGGATGAAAGATTTTGTCATGCTCAACGATTTCTAACTTCTTATACGTTATTTTTGATCTTCAGTTTGTAAAGTTTTAATGTAGGCTACAAGATCATTTGAGTCCTTCTCAGGCATGTACCATCTCGGCATTGTTGGATCCAAGCTTTCCCCATTGGCGTCTATCCCTTTTGTTATGGCTCTTTTCAGGAGATCATCGTTATATGGTACCATTTTTCCATCTCCATGTGACTGAGTTGTAAAGAGATTAGTCAAATCTGCTGGTATCTCAGTGCCCATCATCACAGGAACTCCTCCTTTACCATTTGTTCCATGACAGTCTACGCAGCTTCCGCCACGCATGTAAAGCCACATTGGCCCTCCCTCAAAACCAATCCGCCTGCCTGTGCTGTCAATACCTGTGTAATAAATACGCTCCCCATTAGAGGAAAACGAATCTTTGTTATATCCGCTGCCCATCATTCCGTTCCCGTATCCGTTTCCTTGACCGTAGCCGTTCATCATACCGCCATAGCCCCCCATCATTGATCCGTAGCCTTGCTGGCTATAGTAGCCATACCAGTCGGCGTAGGAAGTTGCTCCAATAACTACTGCTATCGCCAAAATTATAATAAGAATTAAAGAAATCGTTTTTCCTTCCATATTCATGTAATTGAATATACTAATATATGAATCTAACCGAAAAGAATTAAAGTATTGCAGTACAACATATACAATATGAGAAATCTTTTATTGAAATGCGCACAATGCAGCGAAATTTTTCCATCTGGAATTACAGTAGATCATAGCTCAACATGGGAAAGTATTACAGCTTTAGAAAGTACTCAAAGATGCCGGCGTTGCGGATTTAAAGCATCATACAAAAAAAAGGATTTTAGCCTCGAAGATTGAATCAATTTTTTACACCCACGATAACAACGAATCCGCCTTTATCTGATCCTTTTTCAGGCTTTTCCTCTACTTCAGGAGTAGCGGGAGGTTGTAGAAGAGTTTGATAGGATTCTAAATATCTTATTCCAACTTTGTCGAACATTTCAATAATTTCGTTGCTTGAATAAAAGGTAGCTGTTTTGTAAAATACGCTCTTCTTTCTTTTATCCTCGTAGAGTCTTCCCAACTGGCTATCTTTATTAATCTCTCCTACAATCAATCTGCCGCCTCTTTTTAAAACTCTGCACGCTTCTTTTAGCACGTATTCTGGTTCTTCTACAAAACAAAGGGTGACAACAATAAGCGCAAAATCAAAGGTATTATCTTTAAATGGTAAATATTCACCCGCTCCTTGGATTACTTGAATACCACGTTTTTTAGCAAGCTTCAGCATGTTTTTCGAGGGGTCGATGCCTATTTTGATTTTAAGGGGATAAGCAAAACGCCCGCTTCCTACACCAACCTCCAGACCAAAACCTTCAGGTATAGCTTTTTTCAAGGCTTTAAGCTCTGAGAAATAAATATCCTTATGTTTTTCAAACCAATCATTATACTTTTCCCAATTTCTATCGAATATTTCAGCGCTTTTTATTTCCATTCTCAAAATTCCCCAACGTCTTCTGACCCTTCGCTTCCGTTAAATTAGCCACCCTTACTCCCACTCTCCTGAGAGTAACCGGATGCTCTTCCAGAAAGAGCTTTGCAAGCCTGCGAGCGCTCTCCTTGATGGTTTCCAGGTCTTTTGCAGGCGCCCCCAGCGTATGTGTTTTGGTGTGAGTTTTAAAATCAGTTGAAATCGCCACAAAAGTGACAGATTTGAAGCTGAGTTTCCGGGTTTCAAGCTTCTTATAAACTTCATCTGAAAGCCCATCAATGACTTCATAAATGAGGTTCGAATCCTTTGTATCCTCCTTCAGTGTGGTTATGCGACCTATCTGTTCCGTGCCTTCACGTTCAACAACAGGCGAATCATCTATGCCCTGCGATGCCTGTTTTAACCATATTCCTTTTGCCTGTCCGAATTCGCGGATTAGTTCATCTGCGGACAGCTTTGAAAGCTCACCGATTGTCTTTACCCCGAGTTCATTAAGCCTCTCTCCGGTCTTTTTGCCAACACCTGTAAGGTCGGTGATTTTAAGAGGCACCAGGAATTGCAGGATTTCGTCCCGTTTCACCACGGTCAATCCATCAGGTTTTTGAAAATCCGACGCTATCTTGGCAATAAGTTTATTCGGCGCAACCCCGGCCGAGCATGTCAGTCCTACTTTTTGCCTGATATCCTCTTTTATTCGCACGGCTAGTAATTTCGCCTCATCAAATCCGGAAACCCTGCCTGTGATGTCGCAGAAGGCTTCATCCACGCTTTCCTGCTCAAGAATCGTGCAATACCCGCGCAATATCTCCATCACTTCATCCGAGATGCTGCGGTAAAGCTCCATATTGACAGGCAAGAACACTGCATCGGGTTTGAGTTTTTTTGCGCGGGAAATGGGTATTCCGGCTTTAATCCCGAATTTTCGCGCCTCGTAATTGCTTGTGCTTACGGCGCCACCGCCGCGACCGGAATATACGCATATCACCACGGGCTTACCTTTTAGCTCCAGGTGCTCCCGCTCCTCGCACTGGGCGAAGAAATAATCCATGTCAACGTGGAGAATGATTCTTGGTTGGTTGTTTGACATTGGTATAAGAAATGGCGGTCAGGGAATATAAATTTGGTTTTTGGGAAACTTTATATATAGTGACCTCAATTTTAAATTAAGGTGAGTTCATGAAGTTTTCGAAGTTAATGCTAGGTTATTTTTGCTGGGCATGTGCAGCGGCTTCTGGCATATTCTTAACACTGGTTCTCATACCGGAGTTCATAAAAACACTTGTTTAACGGGACTGCATCCACCAGAACACTACAATAAAAGCCAGAATCACAACAGTTAGTCCAAGCAAACCCGCCTCCGGGCCGAAAGACCCGCCTGTTATCAGCTGGTTATCCGAGGCTATTTTTAACATTCCGCCAAAATCCTGCCTCAATGAATATACATGGTATTGGAAAAAGTTCCATGTGAAATGAAACCCGATAGACATTGAAAGCCCGTCATAAAGGTAACAAAGAGCAAGGAGTATTTCGGCTATCGCTATGGTCAAAAGCATGATTATAATATTGTCCCGGCTAAGATTTAGCGTCAGGATTGAGGGCACATGCAGGACTGAAAAAAAAGCGGAGGATAAAAACACGGCATTCCATGACCCGTATCTTTTCGCCATGTCCGGGAGTATGTAACCCCGGAAAGGTAATTCCTCACCAATAGCCACAATTCCCTGCAATATTATCCCGCCTATTAATACATCCTGGTAACCAGGAGTTATATCCTCGATATGGACAAAACCTGATGCAAGCTCTATTAAAAATATCATTGTCATCAGAAGAAATCCAAGATACACGCCCTTAAAAAACCGGTGCCCCCAGATGAATGGCTCCTTGTCTTGTCTTTTATAAATTATTGGAAGCAATATCATTACAATATAAGCAATGAAAGGGAGAAATGCTATTAGCGGCGGGGCTTTGGCAGAATCCGCCGTGGTTTTTGATATAGATTTTTCACTGGGAAGCCAGATGACGGATATGCTTGAGACTACAATAACAAGGGTTATCACTAAATAAAAAATTAAAGTCCTTTTCGTTGCTGGATTATGATTCATATTTATCGAATACGGGCTCGCTGGGATTTGAACTTAATTAAGTTCAAATACCTATAATTTCATAAAATTTGGTCGCGCGGTAGCTCGCCACTTAAATAAACGCCAACTATAATATACTTTCTTTGCATCCACTTGGCCTTAAGTAATGAAATCCATCCTCCTCTGTGCATTCAACATCAAAAATAATATCTTGAAAATCCCTTTTTACCGATTATCACTATCCTATTCATGGGAATTTTTAGCCTTTCTTAGTCCCACATTTTAATCAATAATGATAGCCGTTGCTAAATCTTCTTTTATCCAAACAAAATGGTTTAGAAAACTATAACCGTTTTAACCATAATCACCACAAAAACCTACTTTTGGTGGATGAGCTTCTTAAATTGGTATTAAATTCATATAACATGCATACCTTATCAAGGATGCCTAATTCAACTCAACCCTTTCGCCAGTCACCATGAAAACCACGTTCTCGCAGAGATTCGTTATGTGGTCGCCTATCCTCTCAAGATACCTTGCTACAAAGGTCAGGTGCTGCGCCCCTGTTATCTTT
>CABMII010000062.1 GCA_902386255.1 uncultured archaeon | reverse complement strand
CGGCGGAAATTTTTGGCAAACTTCAGCTTGGAACATTCATTCCCAACTGAATAAAGATTTTGTTAGACCCACAGTTTACTTAGCGCTGCTATTTGATTTTGATGATTTCTTATAAACTCCGGTTTTACCACCACTCAAAGTTTTCCGATATCCTCATTCCACACCTGAGGATATTTCCCTATAAATCCCTTATCACTTGCTTGCACTCATCAATGTTCAAATCGACCACCAGAACCCCATGCGATTCCTTAAATACCTCTGGCTAACCATTGGTAAATACTAAAAAAAAGACTGCGGGCAGCTCGCCCGTCTTATGTTATTTAAAATCTCTTTGGTCTATGATTCTGGTAACATTCCCTGCAGTACACCGGTCTGTCGCCTGATGGCTTAAAGGGTACTTCAGTTTCCTGTTTGCAGTCCGCGCAAGTTGCTTTGAACATCTCTCTTGGACCCATGTGCATATCTCTCGGACCTGTTGGTCTGAAACCGCCGCCACGGTTATCTTTTCTTTCAAAACCCATGTATATCTCTCCGTTCTTCTAATTCTTTTCTGCAAGCGCTGCAATTGCAAATTTTCGCATTACCCGCTCAATCTTTATCGTTACCTGGTCTCCGACCTTCGTGCCTGGCACAAAAATCACTAAACCCTGTATATGTGCTATTCCATCTCCTTCTCTGGCAATGCCATCAATTGTGACATCGTGGACACCGCCTTCTGAAACTGGAGAATTTCTATCTTGTTCTGTAAACAATGTTTTAACCTCTGTTTATTTAATCAATCTACCTAAAAAAGCAAACACAGATGGGATTATTCCCTGATTCTATAACTTACCTGATAGCTAACTGACAAAATACTAATGCAGCCTGTTGTATATATACTGTTGTAATGGTCACTGAAAGAGAGTTTTAAGCTAATTCAGTTTTTGGTAACCTGTTCCATCACATTGGGTACACGTCGTCCAATTGTGTCCGATAGCTCTACCATTAGGAGCGTTCAGGTCTATCCTTTTCCTTCCATTACAAACAGAACAACTGGGTCTATATTTTTCAGTACCGACTATTGAATCAACTAATTTAGCCATGCATCTGTAATAGCCTGCCAGCGTATAAGTTCTTTGATATACCACCACTCAAAGTTTTCCGATATCCTCATTCCACACCTGAGGATATTTCCTAATAAACTCCCTCATCAATTGCTTGCACTCATCAATGTCCAGATCGACGACAAGAACACCATGCGATTCCATAAATTCTCTCGCGCCCGCGAAGGTCTCGGACTCTCCCGCAATCACTTTCTTAATCCCGAACTGGACAACCGCCCCGGCGCAAAGATAGCAGGGCATCAATGTGGAATAAAGAATAGAATCGCTGTATCTGCCAATTCTTCCTGCATTTCAACGAAAAATATATATTGTAATTTTTATTCACCAACATGAATTGAAACAGTCACCATAAATCAGGTTCTGTTAAGATGTCGTGGGATGGATTCTACTGTTAACCAGCGTGGGATAGCTGGCATTCTGGATTAGGGTTATCCACTTGTTTTCTCCGACTACCTCTATTCCACATGCTTCGGCAGGTGTTTTACCATTAAGCCCTTCATGTGTCCTGATGAAATTGTGGTATATCTGCATACCTCTAAGAATTGACGTATCATCCTTCTTTAATCCACGCATGACCTTTTCCCTATCTCTTATCTCTCCGTTTATCCTCTCCATTTTGTTATTATTCATATCGCCATCCAGTTTTATGGCGTTGATGTGCTTGGATTTGGGGTTTGAGCGTGTATAAAACTCCTTATTGAAGGCATCGTGATAAGCTGGCAGTCCATCAGTTATGAGGACGTTAGGTCTTTTACCTGTAACTTCCTTCCCCATAGCAAAAAGACTTCTCGCATCATGTTTGTATTTTGTACCTGCAACTTCTTGGGCTATCCAGAACCTTGTTTCATCGTCCATTAAGGCAAACAGATATTTCATATTACCACTGAATTTAACAAAAACCTCGTCGGCTCGCCAAGTATCAGAGACTTGAGGTTTTATTTGCTCTAAGTATTGCTCCATCAAAAGCGTGTATTTCTCAATCCATTTGTAAACTGCGACATGCGTAACTTTCACGCCCAAAAGTCTTAACGACTTGGCTACATTTCTCAAGGATTCCCCAGAGAAATACAGTTGCATTGCCGTGGTTATTGTCTGCGGGCTGGCTTTCATTTTTTCAAATCCGAGATTTAAGGTAAAGTGTTGTGAGCAGTCTTTACAAAAAAATACCTGAATATCACCATATTGGTTATGTCTTAATCCATCCTTTACGATGTTTGCAGAACCACAAAGGATACATGCTGTCGGGTTTATTGTTGTGATAGGCTCGATTCTTACCTTTTCAACCTGCTTGCGTATCGCATAACTAAACTCAACCGCAAAGATATGTTTGCATTTTACCCCTCTGGAAGTGTGGTCAGGGCATGTGCATTTCCAGCCTATTTCAGTTGAAATAATATCATAAAGAGTATAACTTGATTGCGATTTAACCTTGTATGAGTAGTCATTAATTCTTATTATTTGACCGTCTTTTTCTGCTATTGCTTTTCCTCTATCCTCTCTTGTGCCTACGGTTTGCATGTCGGTATCGGTAATCATTTTAATCATCTCTTTTTTGTTAATAGTTATTAATTGTTATTAATAAGATTGACCACAGACTTTAAATAGTTTTCCATTAATAGTTATTAATAGGTGTTAATAATGGCAAAAAAGCTTATTCTCGATGTTGATGAAGACCTTTGGAAAGAAGTACTTAAATTTAGGATAGACTACGGACTTAAAAATAATAATGAAGCGGTTGTAAAATTAATCCAACGTGGCTTAAAACGATAATGCTCTCGTGAGAAGTTAAGATTCTGATGAAAAGATGACTATTTAAACAAAGCCACTAATATTTCGGCGAGATTATGGACAATTCACCGCCAACGACCCAGAGAGTAACTTGGTTCTACCAAAGGAACAAAGAGGGTAGCCTTATAATTCACCCACCGTTCCAACGCAAGCCTGTTTGGAGCTTAAAAAACAAATCATATCTTATAGATACGATTGTGCGTGGTTTCCCGATACCGGAAATATTCGTGCAAATAAAGACAGATAAGGACGGCAATACCAAATATATTGTTGTTGATGGTCAACAGAGGATACGGTCAATATTAGAGTATGTGGACGGGGAGTTCGAGATACTCGAAGAAGATAGCCAAGAATATGGGGGCAAAGAATTTTCTCAATTACCCGACGGCATCAAGACTGAAATATGGGACTATGCATTAGTTGTAAGGGAACTTAAAACTAATAATGATGCAGATATTAGGGCAGTATTTCAGCGTTTGAATAAGAATGCAGTCCCTCTAACAAGACAAGAACTTAGAAATGCAACATTCACAGGTCATTTTATCCAGTTGGCTTCTGAATTAGCGGATGATGAGTACTGGGCAGAACAAAGAATAGTTAATGCCGCTGAAATAAGGCGAATGATTGATGTAGAGTTCGTTAGTGAGTTATTAATAGCACTCTTGCATGGGATTCAACCCAAAGAGCCAGATTTAATCGATAAATTCTATGGAGTTTATGATGTTAAGTTCGATGAGAAAAATACAATAAAAAACAAATTTTTAAAAGTTAAATCAAAAATAGATGAAATCGTTGGAGATTTGAAACCGACAAGATGGCATGATAAATTGAGTTATTATAGTTTATTCGTTGCTTTCTCAGATTTAATTGAGAATTATCATTTCTCGGATGAAGGAGCCGAAAATATTAGAGCGGATTTAGAAAAATTCTCGGAAAAGCTTAGCACAGAAGATTTCTCAGCCCCAAATGTACAGAGTTATTATGAAGCACAACTGACAAGAAGGGCAAATAAAGAAAGCAGGGGAACGAAAACTGTAATTTTAAGAAGCCTTCTGATTCCTCATTTAGTAGCAAAAGACTCAAAAAGAGATTTTAATGATGAAGAAAGAAGGATATTTTGGGAGTTATCAAAGGAAAAGAAATGTGGTGTTTGTGGTAAGGAAGTAAAATGGGAAGATTATTCATTAGACCACATAGTCCCTCATAGTAAAGGTGGAAAAACCGAATTGAAAAATGCGCAAATAACACATAAGACTTGTAACTCTTCAAAATCGAATAAATAATTTTTTTCATCCCACTACAGTTAACACCCTTTCATATCCCACGCAGACTTAACAGAACCATAAATCATAATCTATTTATATTGAGATGTTCTTCTGAGTGGCGGTGGTAATAATGAAAAAATTAGTCAGTTTGATAATCATTTCAATAATCCTAATTTCGGGATGTGTATCGACTATCAATCCTGTGAAACCAGATGATGTTATAGTGAGCATCAAACCTATAACAATAAAAGAGTTCCAGGAACAGGAAATATCAGTGAATGTGCTTGATAATGCCACTGAAGCTATTGATAATGTTAATGTGGCTTCATTTGATACTTTAAATGTGCTTTCAAGCGGTAATGTGAATATTCCTGGAAAGACAACCGAAGGTGCGTCCTCAGTTACTGTCACAGCAAAAATTCAAGCCCCGAGTTTCAAGTCGGTTGCAAATACAACGACATTGACTTTATCTTATGCTTCAGGAAAAGATGAAAAAGGAAACCCTGTGATAAACACAAAAACAGTCCCAGTGCAGACAACAGTTCTTCCCAATGCGACTCTAAAATTCGTTGGTTTTGTGGAATCCTATGAAAAAAGAGGAGGAGGGACTGGAGTGAATACATGGACGCTCGAAAAAGGGAAGAATGCCACAGTAACATTCTCAGTGAGAAATGAAGGAAATACAACCATTGATAAAAACACTCTCAAGGTAGTCGTAGAGATAGAGAACAAAGAAATTGGAGGCAGTGATAGTTTCATCATCGGTGAAGCAATGGCAATGGGTGGCACATCATATACAGAAGCATTGGTATTGAATATCAATAAAGATGCACCCAACGGTCTAACTCCTGTCTATGTGAAATTATTTATGGGCGATAATCTCATAGATTCAAAGACCCTGATGCTCAATGTAAAACTCACTTAAAGGCAAGATATTAAAATGGAAATCAGGTTCTTATTTTTTATTTTAATACTCAGCAGCATTATTTTTAGCGGCTGTATCAGGGAATATGACAATATAGTGATAACATCTGTGGACGTGATGTCATCACCACAGGAAGATGGGACAAAGCTGACAATAACACCTTATGTCCAGAATAATCTGAATGTAGATACAGGGATGCTTACTCTCAAGATAAAAATTAGGGATCCATCGACCAATCTCATCGTTGCAGAAAAGGATTCAGAAATAGGATACATCAAAAGCGGACTATCTTCTTCCAACAGTATATCTCTTACAGTTGCAAACCCAGGTGAATATGGAGTTGAAGTTCAGGTTTTCGAGGGTGGAAAACTCCGGGCTCAAAATTTCTTACCTGTAACAGTGAAACAAAAACCCGTACCCGGACAACCATCCGACATAAAGCTGATGGATTTGAATCTTGTTGTAACAAAAATTTATAACGATGGTTCGGGCGCTCTTGTGGATGTTTCTCCCGGAATATATAATCAGGGTGGTGATTCTGGACCATTGACCATAGAAGTTACGGCACGGGTAGATCCTTATACTGAATATACTAAAAGTGATGACATCGGAATAGTAAAAGCCTCAGAGAGAAGAAGAAGTAAGGTGACTTTCGACATCCCAAGAAATCGGGAATATAGCTTTACTGTGAAGGCAATCGAGGGCGGAAAAACTGTAATTAGCACGAATGTCATTGAAAAAGTAAAATTAAATGAAGTGAAATATAATACCCCTATGACTTATCCACTGGTGGAAGAGGGCAAACCTGTGGCAACAGCAAAGTCACCTGGATTCGAAGCAGCGATTGCGGTGGCAGGCATACTTCTGATATACCTTACTGGCAGAATAAGAAAAACTAGGAGATACTAGATGGACGATCAAAATAAGAGTGTAGAAGAGAAGCCTTTTCATGAAGATAATTCTTTTAAAAAAATCATAAATGTAGCAGTGGTAATAATGCTTGTTGCACTTATCTTCATCGCATTGTTTACTTTCTTTTTCAGCATGCAGGAAGCAATATCAGTTCTGTTCAATCCTCAGTATGTGGCACTTGTAAAAGCGATTTTCAGTTTAGTGGTTATTGGTGTTGGAGTATATCTGGTTAAAATATTCTTATCAAAATGACATTACAGATCTCAACCGTATTTCTGCAATACAAGATCTAGCATTAAGATGAAGTAATCCAATTAGCCATTTGACTTCCCACATCGCCAACTGGCATATACTCAACAGAACTTATCCAACAGATTTCATTATATCTTAAAGGCGAAACAAATCCCCTAAACGAAATTGTTGACCAAGCTAATGATTGCTAAAGCTGCGTCTAATTTTTCTAATCCACATTCTAACCACCACTCAAAGTTTTCCTATATCCTCATTCCACACCTGAGGATATTTCTTAATAAACTCCCTCATCAATTGCTTGCACTCATCAATGTCCAAATCGATGACCAGAACGCCATGCGATTCCATAAATTCCCTCGCGCCTCTGAAAGTCTCGGATTCTCCCACAATCACTTTCTTAATCCCGAACTGGACAACCGCCCCGGCGCAAAGATAACAGGGCATCAATGTGGAATAAAGAACAGTCCCGCTATATTTCCCAATTCTTCCTGCATTACGCAGGCAATCAATTTCTGCATGCATTACCGGGTCATTATCCTGCACGCGCCTGTTATGCCCTCTCCCCACAATCTTCCCATCCTTCACAAGGATGGAACCGATTGGAATTCCCCCCTCATGCAACCCCTTTTTCGCCTCTTCAATAGCTGCTTCGATATAGACATCCATAACTTCCCTTCGGTTTTGCCATCCAGAGTGTGTTTACCGCTTGAATGCCAATTTGTACACGGCAAATGTAAGTATCAGATAGCCAAGCGTCCTGATTATGAGAACGCTTTCCAGTGCTCTTCTGAGACTGAGAAGTGTTATAATATACGAGATGCCAAATAACACGAAGGCTGCACTGATATACAAAGGCACCTTGTCACCGCTTTTCTTATAACTCCAATAGCCCACGACCACTATTATGATGTTGAACGTCAAACCTAATGCATTGACCGGGTCCCACATAAATGCCATTTCCTATCACCTCCTCTGGCTTATTATCTCTATCCCTATCTATCGCTTAAATGCTATTTTATAAACAGCAAATATAACAATCAGATAGGCAAGCGTCCTGATTGTTATTAAAACACTTACTAAACTTTGTGCAAAGCCGAGCAGTGTTGCAAGATGCGAGACGCCAAAAAGCCCGAAGGCTATACCGACATACAGAGACACGTTTTCTTTGCTCTTTTTATAGCCCAGGTAGCCCAGTACCAGTATTATGACGCTTAGCACCAGATTTACTGCAGTAATCGGATCCCATATAAATGCCATTTCTCATCACCTCCTTTAAATCCAATAATTTCTAACATATAATCCCGATTTTTTTATTTGCGGCGTGATGTATCGCAGCAGCAGCGGGGTAATCACAATTGTTACTATTATATTAGGGATAAGCCAGCCGGCAAATATTCCAGGTGCATTATTCCATGAAACAATCCCGCCCAGGGCAAGCGTACTTGCACCCCATCCAGCCCCAACAAGATTATTTAACACCACGCCAAAAACCAGGAATATTAAAAAGTCCCTTTTTGTTTTAAGACCTGTATCGGCACCAAATGTCTTGAAAGCCACAAGTGGTATCAAAACCTGCCAGAGATCGGCTAATGACCAATAGGCATTGACATCGGGCGGCAGGCCTGTCCCGGCTCCTATAAAACATCCAATGTATGCGGCAATTGCGCCCCAGACCCCGAACCATAACGTAAAGGCAATCATAAAAGCAACTGCAAAATATAATCCGGAAACTCCGGGGGCAATCTGCCAGGTAACCATGGCAAAACGTGACAATAGGGAGTTTATTATAGTAATTATTATTAAAATTACTATATAGATATATAATGACTTTTTGTTCTCATTACCCCTAATATTCATTTTCACTCCTCCACATTATTTGGGATTCCACTCATCCCTTAATATCCCATTTTAATATTATTGTTCAGGTTAATAATACTTTGTTTTATGCTTTACCAGGACCGGACTATTTTGATATCTTCTGCTTCCCCGGAATAAAATCGAAAGAGTTAATTATCTAAAAAATACCTTGCGCCCCATGAGGAATTTCAGGGTGGACGAGTATGCGGTTTCGCAGGTTATCGGCGTGGTTCTGATGACGGGTATGACAGTGATTATGATTTCAGCAGTGGCTATATCCATATTTTCATTCTCGCTTCCTGAGAGCGCGCCGCATGCGAAGATTGTGATTGTGGAGGCGAAGGGAGGAATTAACAAGTATCTCCATGAAAATGTCATAATGCTAAAACATAAAGGTGGTGATGCCCTGAATGAAAACGATACAAAAATTATCATTACAGGGAAAGGATATAAGTACACAGGAGCTGACCCAGAATATCATTCGGCTCAAGACTTGCGAGTTGTTTATTACGATTTAACTGGCGATAATGATTTATTAGGTGCGAATGAGGAAATTGTAGAAGGAACTTCATGGGATGCAGGTGAGCAAATAGAACTTTATGGACGAGATGGACATCTAGCTGAAAATATGGTAGATAGTAAATGGAAATTACAATCCGGCTCCGAGGTTGTAATAACGATAATTGATATTCCCACAAATCAGGTAATTGCCGTTACCAGTGCAACTGTAAAACATCCCTAACCGATTCAAACCCTTGCCGTATCCTCGCTTCCGCACTGCGGGCATGGTATCGGGATGAAGTTGGGGTCTGCTTCGAAATCAAAACCGCAAACCATGCACCTGAAGAATACAACAGACTGGTTTAATTCTTCCATAATATATTAATCGTTATAACTTAAAATAAATCTTTCGTTATCCACAAAAAGTTCCGGTTTGGTTATAATCCCGTCAAGATGAATCCCGGCTATCACATCCCCGCCAAATGTACTGTTATCCCCGAGAGCTATATGCACCGTGCCTCCCACTTTCTCATCCTCAAGGACATTCCCGATGAGCCGCGCTTCCAGGTTGATCCCTATACCGAATTCAGCGATGTTACGCGCTTTTTCCCCGACTTTATCAAGCACGGCTACCAGCTTCCCGGCATGCTTGCCTTTGATATCGGTCACGAACCTCTTCCTGACAGTGAACTCAAGTGTAGAATCAAGAAGCCCAAGCCCGCTCATGGAACCGTCCACTACAAAGACGCCGTTTGCATCCTTTGGCGCAATATAAAGCTCGCCTGCGGGAAGATTGGTGCTGCGCCCTTTTTCACGGCAGAGTCCCGTATCCGTCATCCATTTGCAGCCCTCAAGGTCAAATGTGATATCCGTGCCCGAATCCGTAACAACCCTGACATTTTTCACATTCTCAAGCCTTTTATTTAATCGAACAGCGATTTCATTGACCTTGTTATAATCAGCGGTCATCCCGCCTGAATTCATCATCTTCTCCGTGATTCCGGGCATTGAAGCGACACGTGCACCTTTTTTACATGCATTTATTTTTGCCTGGGTATGGGTGAGAGAATAAGTTGTCGGGGCGATAACTACATCTGCATTCCTCATGGCCTGGGCTACAGCATCAGGCAGCTCTTCCCCGTGGCGCGTTCTCGGAAGCATGGTCACAATCATTGCCTCGCATCCAAGGTTCTTGGCAGCTTCGAATAAGCTCCCTCCGATGGATACCGGAGTGGAGGTGTCCGCTACGATAAGAACGCTTTCCCCGCGTTTTACTCCCAGACACTCCATTACCTTGCGTGCGCCTTGAGTTGTCATGTTAAACTTTTCTCGGGTCTTTAATTTCGCCGTACAGCGCGCTTGCAGCCGCAGTAGCAGGAGATGACAGGTATACAAAAGCATCCGGGCTTCCCTGCCTTCCTTTGAAATTGCGGTTTGACGTGGAGAGCCCGACTTCGCCTTTGCCGAGCAGGCCGAATGACCCGCCCATACACGGCCCGCAGCACGGTGATTCCACGATTGCCCCGGCTTCCATGAACTGCTCGACGTATCCGGCGCGAAGGACTTTCATGTATTCCGTATGCGATGCAGGTATTATCAGGAGACGAACACCTTTTGCAACTTTTTCACCATCCATAATTTTGGCGACGATTTCAATGTCCTCAAAACGCCCGTTGGTGCACGAGCCCACGAACACCTGGTCAATCTTTGTTCCCTCGACCTCTTCAACCGGCTTCACGTTGTCCACGTTATGCGGGCACGCTACCTGCGGGGAAAGGTCGCTTACATTGTATTGTTTAATCTGGGCGAACTCTGCATCCTCATCGCTCTTCCATTTCGGGTCAAGTTTGAAATCAGGTAGCCTTTCTTTCAGGTATTTCTCGGTTGTTTTATCAGCCTCTACAATCCCCGCTTTTCCCCCCATCTCGATAGCCATGTTGCACATGGTCATCCTGCCGGGAATATCCATATCCCGAACAGTCTTTCCGCAGAATTCTGCTGCCATATACCGCGCCCCCTCAACGCCCACATCGCCTATCAGATGGAGAATGACATCCTTGGGGTAAACGCAGTCCGGGAGTTTTCCTTTGATATCAAATCGCAGGGTCTGGGGTACACGGAACCACAGCTTTCCTGTGGCAAAAACAAAAGCCATATCAGTGCTGCCTATGCCTGTTGAGAAAGCGCCGAGCGCACCGTATGCGCATGTGTGGGAGTCGGAACCCACGATGAGGTCGCCGGGTTTAACGTGCCCTTTTTCCGGCATCACCTGGTGGCACACGCCTTCGAAAACATCGTAATTCAGGATTCCCTGCTCGTTTGCGAACTGGCGCAGGAAAATATGGTTGGCTGCCGCATTTAACGAATCGGCCGGCACCTGGTGGTCAAAAAGGATAACAATCTTGTCCGAGTCCCATACTTTTTGTTTTTTCTTGCCTTTTACGATTTCCCTGAAACCCTCGACTGCAAGCGGACCCGTGATATCGTGGGTCATGGCGCAATCAATGTTGGCGAGGACGAAATCTCCCGCTTTTACTTTCTTTCCGCATGCTTTGCTGAATATTTTTTCCGAGATTGTTTGTGCCATGAAGCCCTATTGATAGCGTGGAATTATTTAATCTTTTGGAGATTGGAGCGCTTTAGAAACCCAATGATAACATTTTTAAACAATCTGACCCATCATTCCAATTAGTCAAGAACTAAAACAATTTTAACTATCTTTGTGACCTTTGCGTCTTTGCGGTAAATAAAACGCACACGCTAAGGCGCCAAGAACGCGAAGGCTCATATAATAAGTTAACAAAATTAGGTTCTTAATTGTAAATATGGTAGTTCAATGGCAGTTGAGATTAAAACACCTGAAAAAATAAAAAGAGGCGGGGTCTTGGAAGGGATTGTAATAATAGCTCTTGACAAAGATGTAAATTTCCGTGATGTCATAATTTCATTTGACAATACGATCACTTACCCCAACCCGTGCACGAAAAATTTTTCAGGCTGGAATCTGCTTTCCGTGTCACAGCAATATCTGGATAAAGGCGCAAGGCTTCGAAATGCTACGATTCCATTTAAATTCAGTATTCCCAAAGAAGCTCCGCCTTCATACAAAGGAGAACACATCGAAAGCACATGGCAGTTAAATGTAAAAATCGATATTCCTTTGGCTTTCGATATTCATGCTGAAAAATATGTGGAGGTTGAACGTTGAACCTTCTTGAGCCCGGCGGGACCCTTGATATCGGCCTGAAGAAAGATTCCTTTATGCCGGGTGAAACGCTTAAAGGCAGGGTTAAGCTTATTCTTGATAAACCTGTCAAAGCACGACGGTTCCTGGTTTCATTGATAGGAGAAGAATGGGTTGATATAAGCTGCGGAAGTGGTAAATCCCGCCGGGCGAAAAAAGAAGAAATCAAAATACATGGTGATGAAATCGAACTTTCAGGCGAGAGCGTGTATGAATTTGTGGAAAAGGATTTCGAATTCAAAATACCTGAAAATGCGCCCCCGACGATAGATGGAGATGGGGCAGGATTGCGATGGTTTTTACATGCAAAACTGGATATACCGATGGGGCGGGATAAAAATGCAAGAGTGGAGTTGTTTGTGTATTAGGCTGTATTGTTTTCTTTTTATTAGGGGGATTGTAAAAAATGTATGAAATAACAACTAACTCGTACGAACTGGTACTAACTCACGCCGACGGAGTTCGTACGAGTTCGTATTAGTTCGCTGTTAATGTTTGTGCAAAATCCTTCACCGCAAAGAGCGCGAAGGTCACAAAGTAAATATTGCGCTGCTTTGCGTTCTTTGCGTCCTGATATGAAAAAATCAACAACTAACTCGTACGAACTGATACGAACTCACGCCATGGGAGTTCGTACTAGTTCGTATTAGTTCGTTGTTAATGTTGGTGTCCTTTTTCAATGGTTTCTATGAACCGTGTTCATAGCCGACTCTGCGGTTAATTATTCTGCAGAGAATTTCTTACTGGCATATTCTTTATATAAACCCGAATCAGTAGAGTAAACGATGTTACGAACACGCCTCCGGGATTTTATAATCACACACGATGACTGGATATTTGCAGTTGCGGATTATTGCCATGAAGGCGGCATCCGTTCAATCCTGAGATACGTACCCGACCCTGAAGGTAAAAGGGGCGCAGATAAAAAATACCGCAAACTTGATTTTGATGATTCGTTCGTGTTTATGAAAAAAGAACGCCCTGAATGGGTGAGCGATGTCCATATCGTTCCATTGGATTCGGTCAAACAGGTACTTGCGCCTGAAAAGAGACTGCCTTCGCTGGTGAAGAAAAACAGTAAAGTAAGGGCAATAGTGAACACGCTAAAAGCTATCCCTCCTGATAAAATGGGAGTGACAGGCTCGCTTCTTGCAGGACTTGAAAACGAGTCTTCAGATATTGATTTCATCGTGTACGGGAGTTCATGGTTCAAAGCGCGGGATATTATTGCACGGGCAAAATTGGAAAAAAATCCCATCACCGAGATAAGCGATGAGATGTGGCATGAAATTTACAAAAAGCGCAGGCCTGAGCTGCCTTATGATGAATTCCTTACGCATGAGTTGCGGAAAGGGAACAGGGGCATGGTGGGCGGAACGTATTTTGACCTGCTTTATGTCAGGGACTGGGAGGATATCGCGCCCTGCCTGCGGGGGCGGGATATCGGTATCAAGACTATAGAAGCTACGGTTACCAATGCCGATTTTTCATTTGACAGCCCGGCGATATATAAAATAGACCATCCTGAAATAGATTACGTGCTGTCCTATACCCATACGTATGCGGGGCAGGCGCTGGCAGGAGAGCGGATAGAAGCGAGGGGTGTCGTGGAGGTTATCGGGAACATGAAGCGGCTCGTGGTCGGGACAACGCGGGAACCTAAAGGGGAATGGATACGGTCGCTGACGCTGCTTGGTGTGTAGGAAATAATCCCGTATATTCCTAAAAACGCAGACCTCATATCGTACGGGGTATAAAGTGGACTGAAAATGATTGGTCTTGGGTGCATCGGTTGGAATACCTTGAACAAGAATCGTGGCGTCAAAATAGGGGCACGGATAAAACTACAAAGACGGGGCACACCTATTAAACGCGTTTGGTCTTCATCTTAAACTTCCTGTGCCAACCCGAATTTGATTAATATTTCTCAGTTTGTGGATTTGATGTTCTCCGAACCTATCCAGGTTTACCTGTCCATCAACACACGAAAAAGTGTTACTTTTGCCATCTGCCGATAAAACTTTTATCTCGTCATAAGCTGATAATAGCCCAGTTCTATCAACGAAAATAGAAACTATATCATTATACGGTATGCCATGTTGTATCCCATCAATGGTTTTAAACTTAAATTCATCATCTATAATTATTCCATATAACCGTTCATTCTTTCTAGTTAATATTATATCCCAACTTGGAATTTTCTTAAGTCCATTAACAATCCAAGTAGAGGGGGAGTTTGCGAATTTTTCATTGCGATAATATTTAATAACTTCTTGTATCTCCGAAACATAGACCATACCGTTTTTAACAGAGTGTATTGCCGAGATATCAGATTCTGTATCCGAGAATCCAACGATTGGAATGATGTAGAGGTGTGAAAACCTAGAATCGAATTTCGAAAGATATTGTTTTAGATGATAGATGAAGTATTTGGTTTTTTTTAATGGATTGGAAAACTCCATATAGAATACTCCTTCTCCATAATTTCCTTCTTTTTCTTTGACTATTTTTGAATCGTCATACCCATCAAAAACACTCTCTACAGTACTATATTTCCAGAACAGAAATTTCTTTTCAACCTCAATAGTCTTATATCTTTCAGGAAAATATATTTTTCCTTTATAATTTTTTATCTCCACACAAAATACATTGCCTTCCGCGTAAATTATTGTGTCGATTTCCAAAAATACAGTTTTCTTTTGAGGATGTGGGATTATTCTATTAATGAAAGTATAACAGTTATCTTCAGAAAGAATACTTTGTGCATATTCCTCCCCTATAGCACCATATCTAGAAACCTCATCTAATTCGATATTAGACAATGCATCAAAAACTCTATTAAGGCGTTGCCATATACTCATGTCTTAATAACTCCAATAAATGTTGTCTACCTGTCTACTCTTATAAGGGTGGCAACACGGATTTGCTTTATCATACCTTTATGAACCGTCTCATGAATAATTTTTGTCATTTTCATTAAAAGGATACTATTGGATTTAATAATTTCTGAGGTTCAATCATAATCTTCATTACAGCCTCATGCAGTTTAAGCGTACGCTTTTTTTCCTCTCTTCCATCGGTTTTATTGTTTTTGTGCCCCCACTTTTTCAAAATAATCCAAAGTTACAACAGGCGATAGAAAAACCTCATGCTCCGACGCCGGGATGTCCTCCGAATTCATTCGGGGGTAGGGACTGCTCTCTGCACTCGTTCTCATGCTTCCGAAAAGACGATAGATATCCCTATCCATTATGAAATGCAACGGTCTTAACGTTAAATATGCTCTTTTACCTTCTCAAAAATACCCTTGCTTCTTGCCTTCTCACCGCTTGCCTCGGCAAACTCCCGAAGCAACTGTTTCTGCCTGTCATTTAACTTTGTCGGGACATCGACCTTTATTTTAACAAGCTGGTCGCCTTTACCTGAAATATGCAGGCTCGGGAATCCTTTCCCGCGCAGCCGGAAAACATTCCCGTTCTGTGTGCCCGGCGGGATTTTCATTTTTGCCTTGCCGTCAAGCGTTGGCACTATTATCTCATCGCCCAGCGCGGCCTGCGTGAACGTGATGGTCGCTTCCATTAATATATCATCGTCATGGCGTGAGAAAATATCATGCGGCCTGACATTCATTTCTACATACAGGTCGCCGGGAGGTCCGCCCTTTTCCCCGGCCTCGCCTTCGCCCGGAACCCGGAGTCTTGAACCCGTATCAACGCCGGGCGGGATTTTCACTTCAAGTTTGCGGCGTCCCTGCACGGTTCCGGAGCCGTGGCATGTCGTGCATGGGGCATCGATTATCTGGCCGCTTCCCCGGCATGTTCCGCATGTCGAGGTGGTCATGAACCTCCCAAAGGGCGTGTTCTGGGTCCTGCTCACCTGCCCTGTGCCGCGGCACGCAGGACATGTTTTGGGTGATGTTCCGGGTCTTGCCCCGCTTCCATGGCATACGTTGCAAGTCTCAATCCTTGGGATTTCAAGATCCACGGTTTTCCCGGTGGCGGCTTCTTCAAAATCAATAGGCAATTCGTAAAGGATATCTGACCCGCGCCTCGGTCCTTCACGCCTTCCCCCGCCTCCGAAAAAGATATCGAAGATGCTTCCCCCGCCGCGCCCGAAACCGCCGCCGGCGCCGAAATCCCTGAGAATATCCTCGAAGTCAACACCCTTGAAAATATCTTCCTGCGAATATCTCATATCTATGCCGGCATGACCGAACTGGTCGTACTGCTGGCGTTTGTTCTGGTCTGATAAAACCGCATAGGCTTCCGATATTTCCTTGAACTTCTCCTCGGCGTCAGGGGCTTTGTTCCTGTCAGGATGGTACTGCATCGCAAGTTTGCGATACTCTGTCTTTATGTCATCTGCTGATGCTTTTTTGTCCACGCCGAGAATTTCGTAGTAGTCGCGTTTTGTAACCATGATTTGCGTATATAATGACCTTGAATGTAAAAAAGATATGTCCGGTTAAAAAGTGAAAATGGGGTATGAATACCCCAATTGATTTTTTAAGAACGCGGATTACTTCTTATCCTCGTCCACAACCTTATATTCCGCATCTGTAACTTTCTCTTCTTTCTTTTCTTCCTTGGGCTCTTCTTTACCAGCCTGTTGCTGCGCCTGCTGCTGGTAAAGTATCGTGCTTATTGGATGCATTTCCTTTGTGAGTTCCTCGATTGCGGACTTAATCCTGCCCACATCTTCGCTCTTCATAGCTTCCTTTGTTGCCTCAAGCGCCTTTTCGACTTTCGCTTTCTGGTCGCCGCTGACCTTATCCCCAAGCTCTTTCAGGGTCTTCTCGGTTGTATAAACCAGTGTGTCTGCCTGGTTCAAAACTTCAACCTTTTCCTTTCGTTTCCTGTCTTCCTCGGCATATTTCTCGGCGTCTTTTATCTTCCTGTCGATTTCATCTGAAGCCATCTTGAGCGGAGCGGTTATGGTCATCTTCTGCTCCTTACCTGTTCCCAAATCTTTTGCGGTTACATGGAGTATGCCGTTCGCGTCTATATCAAAAGTGACCTCTATCTGCGGGATTCCGCGGGGAGCAGGCGGTATGCCCACGAGGTTGAACCTGCCCAGCGTCACGTTATCATATGACATCGCCCTCTCGCCCTGAAGCACATGTATTTCCACTGTGGTCTGGCTATCAGCAGCGGTCGAGAATATCTGGCTTTTTCTTGTGGGTATTGTGGTATTCCTGTCTATGAGCTTTGTCATGACATGTCCCAGCGTCTCGATACCGAGGGTGAGCGGCGTAACGTCTAGCAGCAGTATATCTTTTACTTCACCAGCAAGTACGCCTGCCTGGATAGCCGCGCCCATTGCCACGCATTCCATCGGGTCAACGCCCCCTTCCACTTTTTTACCGACATAGTCCTCGACGAATTTTTGTACGATGGGCATCCGGGTCGGTCCGCCGACAAGTATTACCCTTTTAATCTCAGCCGAAGTTAATTTTGCATCCTTTATTGCCTGCTCCACAGGCGCCCTGCATCTGTCGATTACCGGTCTTATGACTTCCTCGAGTTTTGACCGCGTGAGGGTCATTGTCAGGTGTTTCGGGCCGCTGACATCTGCCGTTATGAAAGGCTGGTTGATTTCAGTGGTGAGGGTTGTGGAAAGCTCAATTTTTGCCTTTTCGGCTGCATCGCGCAGTCTCTGGTTTGCAACCCTGTCTTTGCGAAGGTCGATGCCGTGTTCTCTTTTGAATTCCTCTGCAATATAATCCACAATCCTGTTATCCATATCAGTGCCGCCAAGCTGCGTGTCGCCTGCCGTGGATTTTACTTCAAATACCCCTCCTCCGAGTTCCATTATGGTAACATCAAGAGTCCCCCCGCCGAGGTCAAACACCATTATCTTCTGGTCGCCCTCTTTATCAAGACCGTAAGAAAGGGCTGCCGCTGTGGGTTCATTGATTATCCTGATAACTTCAAGCCCTGCAATCTCCCCGGCATCCTTTGTTGCCTGTCTCTGGTTATCATTGAAATATGCAGGTACAGTGATTACCGCTTTTTCCACCTTCTCGCCTAAAAAAGCCTCAGCGTCCTGTTTTATTTTCTGCAGGAGAAAAGCAGAAAGTTCCTGCGGCCTGTAATCCTTTCCGCGCAGATTGTATTTGTAATCCGTACCCATTTTTCTCTTGAATGCTGTAACCGTTCCCTCAGGATTTGTCACGGCCTGTCTTCTTGCTGGCTCGCCTGTTAATCGCTGCCCGTCTTTTGTGAATGCAACGTATGACGGAAATGCTTTGCCCCCGAGGGATATCCCTTCCGCGCTCGGTATTATTACCGGCCTGTTCCCCTGCATAACTGCAGCGGCTGAATTGCTTGTACCCAAATCTATTCCAATTATCTTAGCCATTATTTCACCTCATTCTATTCATTCTATTATTTCTTCTACCTTTTCTTCTATATTATCTGATTCTTTCTTTTTCGATACCCTGACTTTAGAATAACGAATGACCTTACCGTTCAACGTGTAACCCCTTGCAAATTCTTCAAGAATTGTACCTTCATCACATTCATCCGTAATTGTTTGCATCATCGCTTCGTGTTTGTAGTGGTCAAACTTTTGTCCCACCGCTTTAATCGGGGCCAACCCGTTTTTTTCAAGAACATTCTTGAATTGTTTATATACCAGCTCCATTCCCTCAATTAGCATGTCCTTATCTTTGGCTTTCTTTGCATTTTCAATCCCTCTTTCAAGGGATTCCAATACATCTACCAGTTCCAGTATGAGTTTCTCGTTCGCATATTTCACGAATTCGTCCCTATCTTTAAGGGTACGTTTCCTCAAATTATCAAAATCTGCATTGAGACGAAGACACCGGTCTTTTTCTTCTTCGAGTTGTTTTTTAATCGAGTCCAGCTCTTTCCGGAGTTTTTCTTCAGGTTCCAGGGGTTTAATTACTTCTGGTTCAGGAGATTTAATTTCTTCTACAGCCGCGCAGGCGGAAGGTTCGGTTTCTTCCTTTGTGATTTGCTTTTCTTCCTTGTTCATGTCCTTTTTATTCAAAACCACACAACTCCGCGATAAAAAATCAGCTTTTCAAATCCTGCAGCTCATACTAACACCATAACTCATTGGTTATTATGTGTTATTTTAAGTTTTATTCTATTTTAATGTTAGTCTTCCTCGACACTCGGCGCCTGGACGCCGTCATAATAATCCGCTGTATGCTCAGGCTTGACATCCATCATGCCAGTTTCCTTTGCCATCAGTATATCATTTATACGAAGAATCATTATTGCGGCATCGGTCGCCGATTTGATTTCCTGTGTCTTCACACGGAGCGGCTCAACTACTCCCAGTTCAAGCATATTTTCCGCTTTGCCTGTGAACACATTTAAACCGGAAGTTTTTGCGCCTTTATTATGCTTATTTCGGAGATCAACGATAATATCTATAGCATCAAGACCGGCATTTTCGGCAATACCTTTGGGTATTTCCTCAAGCGCATCCGCATAAGCCATTATTGCAAGCTGCTCCCTGCCGCCGTATGTGTTTGCGTACTTCCTGAGCCTTGTTGCAAGTTCGATCTCGGGCGAGCCACCGCCGGCTACAATCTTACCGTCTTCGATTACCACACCGACCACGCGCAGCGCATCATCAAGCGCCCGCTCGATTTCGTCTGCCACATGCTCTGCTCCGCTGTAAATAAGGATGGAAACTGCTTTGGGATTTTCGCATCCTTCGATATAGACCATCTTGTAATTGCCAACGCCGCGCTCCTCGACAAGCGCCGCTTTTCCGAGGTCTTCTTCTTCAACGCCGTCCACTTTCGAGACGATGCGTGCCCCGGTTGCCTTTACTAATTTCTTGATTTCCTCTTCGCTGCATCTTCGCACAGCAAAAATACCTTTCTTTTTGAGGTAATGCATTCCTGTATCGTCGATGCCTTTTTCCGTGAATACGACATTGGCGCCGCTTTTTGCAAGTGCTTCCACTCTTTCTTCAACAAGTTTGCTTTCCTCAAGCCTTGCTTCTGAGAGAAGTTCGGGAGATGAGATTTTAAGAGTTGACTTGACCTGCGTTTTTTCAATCTCGATTCCGGTATCAAGGATGGCGATTCGTGCATTCTCGACCTTCTTTGGCATGTTTTTATGCGCCCGTGCCTTATCGATAACAAGCCCGTGAACGAATTTTGTATCCTTTATGCTTCCCCCGCGCTGGTGGATGATATTGATATTCTCTTTTATATTCACCTTGCCGCCCTCTTTAATCGACTTGGCGACCTGTACGCATAACTGGACAAGCGAATCAAGGGCGAGGTCTGCGCTTTTTCCCGTGAGGGCTGTCCTTGCGATATTCTCAAGCACTTCATCTGATGCGTCAATAGCCAGTTCATCCAGGATTTCGAGTGACTTTTCGGCTGCAAGACTGTAGCCTCTGTTAATGGTCGTGGGATGAACGCCCTGTTCAACAAGGGCATGCGCCTTGCTTAGGAGTTCTCCGGAAAGGACGACTGCGCTTGTGGTTCCGTCGCCCGCTTTATCTTCCTGAGTCCTTGCGACTTCGACCATCATCTTGGCTGCCGGGTGCTTTATATCCATTTCACGTAAAATCGTGGCGCCGTCATTGGTAATCACCACATCGCCGATCTGGTTTACAAGCATTTTGTCCATGCCTTTCGGGCCAAGCGTGGTCCTTACCGCATCGGCTACGGCTTTTGCTGCCGAGATATTGAATCCGAGGGCGTCTCTCCCCTGGGTTCTTGTTTTGTCCTGGTCGAGTATGATAATAGGCTGTCCGCTTAATTGTCCTGCCATAATGAATTACCTCCGAATGAGATGATTCTAAGTGTTTGTGGTTCTATAAATAATTTGTGCGAGGATGGGGGTCTGCCAAGTTGATGTTTGCAGAGGAGTACTATCAAGGGGCGTTTGCTGTAATTTTAAGAATTTCTTCAACAATGGCGTATACTTGGGTTGAAGGGTTGCTTTCAACACATATTAATTCCGTTCCAGTCTTTTCATGCTTTTTATTTAAATTTTTTGCATTTTCAATCGCTACAGGTCTATATTTTTTCAATAAATCATAAACGTCTTCACTTTTATCATAGTCTCGTATGTATTTTTTTAATCTGTCATTTACTTCATCGCGCCATAACTTGGATTGAATACGAACAAAATGCAAAAGGTACCATAATTCAAAACTAGGATTTGATAAACACATTATAACATCTTTGCCTGCAATTTTACAGGCTTCAGATATCTTTTCATTAGGATTTTCATCACAATCAAAAACACACCAAATCTTATCTCCCTTCTTAAAATCGAACCTTTCTTTTTCTCCTTGTTTTCCTTTTTTTATATATTCTTTAGCAAACTTTGCCAGATTTACAGGGTCAGTGTATTTATTTTTAGGTACTTCAATCGTTAAATTTAAACCCCGCTCTTTATATCTGTTAAAATATATCGGTTCTGTTTCCCCACCCTCACAAACAATCACGAAAACTCTTTTGGTTTCTCTTCTTCCTTTTTTCCTTCGTCCATATCCGCCCATTTTAATTTATCCTTTGGTTCTACGAATATTCTTTCATCACTTATAAAGGGTATGGCTCCATATCTTCCTGCAATATATCCTTTTTGAATATTCTGATCTTTACGAGGTTTAAATTCTAAGAGAGAGTACAGGTCCGTACTTCCTGTATTTGGATTTTTTTCAGTAAACCACACTTGGTCTCTTCTGAATAAATCCAAATCCAGTAAATTAGTATTGTGTGTTGTAAAGATTAATTGTGCATTCTTTGTATTTTGAGTTGGGTCATGGAATAATTTAATTAAAAAAAGGTTTAGTCGATGATGTAATTTAGTATCTAATTCATCAACTATTAGTATACGCCCGTTGCTTAATGCATCAATCCAAGGACCAATAAGGGAAAATATTTTTTTCGTTCCATCTGATTCTTCTTCGAATTTAAATGGAACTTTTAATTCATTACTTGTACCTTTAAGAGATGTGTGAATTGTTCTAACATCAATTTTCCTAAGGTTACCTTTTCTATCGGATATAAGAACACTACCACGATTATCAGCTAAGCTCATTTTCTCCAAAGCACCAAGAATTTTACTAATGTCCATCGACCCTTCGTCTGTTGAAGCCTTCGTCCCTTCATCGGTTGAAACTTTCTCAAAAGATGCAGAAAAATCATCAATTCCTAAATCAGCTTCTGTGAGGGCTTTTAACATGTATTCTTTTAAATTATTATCCTTATTAAACCTATTAATAGTAAATGCAATCATATTAACTTCGGATTCTGGCGTTATAACTTTTAGGTCACCATTAAACCAATCAAAAGCCTCAGATAGCTTCGTATAATTCAATTGAGTTGAACTTGACAGATAAAGAACATTTTCTAAGGTTCTTTCTGATAAAAATTTTTGCTCTTTTATGTCCGTAATAAACTTATAGTCCGTAGTATTCTCTCTCACAAAGAGAATTGCTCTACGACCTTTAGGGTAATGATATAGATATTCATCTATAACTTTTTCAGTAGTAACCGATACTCCATATACATATTTAGTATTGTTTTTAATGAAAATAACCTCAAATTTACTTGGCTTAGAAGGATAATCTGCATCCAGTTTGAATGGAGATACTCTTATTTTAATATCTTTTTGATTCTTATGAGAATTCCTCACTAACCCTTTCAAAAATTTGAACGCTAAAATGACGTTGCTCTTTCCAGAGGCGTTTGCTCCATAGATTAATGCACTTCGCAATAAACTTTCTTTTTCTAATGAATCGGTTCTAATTAAATTATTATCTAATGACTTATCAGAAGAAGATACCATACTTAAAGTTACCCTCTCCTTTATAGAACGAAAATTTTCAACACTAAATTCAATTAACATTATGGTTCAACTTCCCAATTATAACAATCAAAACGTGTTTTTTGGGATAAATTCACATTTTTTATCAATTAAACTGCAAAATATTTAAGTCTTACGCCTATATGAGACCCTAATCTTAATCCGATTCATCCCAATCTCCCAATTATCCCCATCACAGAATCAATATCATTCGCCTTATTAATCTCAACACGCACCGATTTTATGTTATCCATGCCCTTTGTGAAATATTGCGCATTAAGCTTCAGGTCATTTAAACCCAGCATGTCATATTTCCTGCACAAAGCCGTGTACTCATAAAAATCCCGGAGCCGCTCATCCATTGCCCGGGGCCACAGGGCAAGATTTGAAAGTCTGGATAAGATGATTTACCTGGTATAATAACCTGCCTCACAAGCGTTGAATTTGAGACCGGGCTGAAACTCCTAATGAGGCTTTTATGAGGAAGATGCCTCCAGAGGTCTGGTTCGGTTTTGCTTTTAAGATCTTTGGTTGGTGAATTTTATGAAACTGTGCAAAGGTAAAATAAGTTATGAAAGAGGAGATTATTTCGGGAAATGATATCTCTGGCTGAAGATTAGGTTAAATCGTATATAACCAAACCTAAAGTAGTTGAAGTGGCAGCCTTATTCAATAATTAACCCTATCCAGCGCCTGCCCCAAATCCGCAATTATATCCTCCACATCCTCAAGCCCCACAGACAGCCGCACAAGCTCATCAGCAATCCCGTATCTTATCCTGTCGTCCCGCGGAACAACAGCATGGGTCATGGTGGCAGGATGCTGGATAAGCGTCCCAGTCTCGCCAAGGCTCACCGCAAGGGTGCACATTTTGAGGGAATCAAGGAATAACGGAACGTCTTTTGCATCTTTTAGCAGGAACGCAATCATACCTCCAAATCCTGACATCTGTTTTTTTGCAAGGTCGTATTGTGGGAACTCCGGAAGACCGGGATAAATTACCTTTTCGATTTTATCATGACTTTGCAGGAATCTTGCCACTGCCATTGCATTCTCAGTGTGCCTGTCCATACGCACCGGAAGCGTTTTCATCCCGCGTATGATTAACCATGCCGAAAAAGGGCTCATTGCGCCGCCGATGTTCTTTGCGGTGTGCCTTGCCCGTTTTATGAAATCCGAAGTGCCCACAATGACGCCGCCGAGCGTATCCCCGTGACCGTTTAAGTATTTTGTCGCGCTGTGAACCACCACGTCAGCGCCGCATGCGAGCGGCTGCTGGTAATAAGGCGTCATATAAGTATTATCGACCATCACTTCCGCACCCCTTTCATGGGCTATTTCTGATACTGCTTTTATGTCCGTGAGTTTCATGGTAGGATTGGCAGGCGTCTCGAAAAATACAAGTTTCGTGTTCGGCCTGAAGGCATCCTCGACATTCCCGGAATCGGATGTATCTATGAAACTCACCTCCACGCCGAATTTCGCCATGTCAACGAACAGGTCGTATGTGCTCCCATAAATAACCTCATCTGCAATCACATGGTCGCCAGCTTTGATAGAAGTGAAAACCGCAGCGCTTATGGCAGCCATTCCAGTAGCCTGTGCGAGCGCTGCTTCGCCGCCCTCAAGGTCTGCCATTTTTTCTTCAAGCACTTCTGTCGTGGGGTTCAAGCCGCGGGAATACACGTACCCTTTTTCCTCACCGGCCATCACGCTTGCTGCATGGGCTGCGCTCTTGAACTTAAACGGCGCTGTCTGGTAAATCGGGGTTACGACCGCCCCGGTTTCTTCTTCCCTCTCACCTGAATGGATTGCGCGTGTGGAAAATCCGGTTTTGTTCATAAGATATCAATTCCCTGCTCATTTAATCCTTATTTTCAAGAAACATAAATGCTGCGATGTTAAGTCGTATACATCGCATTAATCTTCACATAATCATAAGTCAAATCGCATCCCCACGCAGTCGCTTCGAAGTCCCCAAGACCTAGCGCCGCCTCGATAAAAATCTCCTTGCTCTCCATAATGCTCTTTAGCGCCTCAAGTTTTCCCTCCACAATCTTTCCCTCATCGACAAGCATGACCTCATTTTTATTATCCGAGAACTTGAGCGAAATCTTATCCTGGTCAATCTCGGCGCCGGAATACCCCACTGCAGCCACGACCCTTCCCCAGTTCGGGTCTTTCCCGAATATTGCAGTCTTTACAAGCGGCGAGCGCACAATAGCTTTGGCAGCTTTCCGCGCGTCATCCTCGCTTTGCGCGCCTGTGACTCTTGCCTCGATCAATCTTGTCGCGCCTTCGCCGTCCTTTGCTATCATTTTAGCAAGGCTCTGGCACACAAAATCAAGCCCCCGCTGAAACATTTCTTCATCGCATTCCAGATAGCCCGTAGCTGTAATAAGCGCCATATCGTTGGTACTTGTATCGCCGTCCACCACTACCATGTTAAAACTCTTATCGACAGCTTTTCTTAAGCAGACATCGAGAGCTTCCTTTGATAAAGCCGCATCCGTATATAAAAACGCAAGCATTGTGCCCATATTCGGTTCAATCATCCCCGAGCCTTTAGCCATCCCGCCAACACGAACCCCGTTATCAAGCTCGACAGCAATTTCTTTCATGGATGTATCCGTAGTCATTATAGCCCTGGCGGCGGATTTCCCTGCATCCTCTGATGCTGCAAGAGTGTTATAAACCCCGTCAAGATGCTCTCCAATCCATGTTTTATCAAGATTTCGCCCGATAACGCCCGTAGAAGCTACACCGATTTCATCTGGCTTGCACTTCAATTTTTTTGCCAGAACCTGCGCCATCCAGCGGGCATCATCAAGCCCGCGTTGACCCGTGAAAGCGTTTGCGCATCCGCTATTGGCGATTACCGCTTTTAAATCTCTTTTTGTGAGCACTTCTTTCGTGACAATAAGCGGAGCCGCTATGACCTTATTCCGCGTAAATACGCCGGCTGAGGAAAGTCTTTTTGAATCTGTTACGATTACTGCAAGTCCGTTCTTCCCTTCCTTAATCCCGTTCGCCCTGACACCTCTGACTGTACAGATGCCGCCCTTGATGATTTTCATAATTATTCTGCGGCTTCCGAAAGACCCCGTATTATATCGCTTCGCGCCACGATGCCCACAAGTTTGCCATTTTCGACGACTGGCAATCTGTTGATTTTATACTTGACCATGATGCCTGATGCTTTTTCAAGGCTATCGTCAGGGGAAATGGCATGTACGGTTTTTGTCATAATATCCCTTACCGGACGAACTTTCAGATTTTCAAGTGCTTTCTTTGTCTCTTCAAGCCTGACGATATTCCTGATGGGAATTTCAATTATTTCAAGTGGACTGGGTAGCCACAATTCATTTGAAAACTCAGGCGATTTCAATAACTTTATCAAATCAGTTTCAGAAACAAGTCCCACGACTTTTCCTTTTTCAACAACAGGCAAGCCGCTGATGTGATTTTCCCGAAACAGCTTTGAAACCTTGCTTAATGTGTCATCAGGTTTGCATGCAATTACGTCCTTATTCATCACTTCTTTTATTTTCATATTTCACCTCACGGGGCGATGGCGGGTGTCCAGAGACCCGTATTCTCCGGCAGCCCGAACATCAGGTTCATGTTCTGGATTGCCTGTCCTGACGCCCCTTTTACAAGATTGTCTATTGCGGATATGACAACTATCCTGTCGCTGTTTTTTTCAATCTCAAAACCGATATCGCAGAAATTCGAGCCGCGCACGCTGCCCAGCATCGGAATCCCCTGTATCAGCCTGATAAAAGGCTTATCCTGGTAAAAATCCTTGTAGATTTTGCTGACATCCTCTTCATTTAATTCCTTCCTGACAAAAATATGCGCGGTGGTCAGAATGCCGCGTACGGATGGGATGACATGCGGGGTGAAGCTGATGCTTTTTAAACCGCTGTCAAGACGGGTGAGTTCCTGCACTATTTCCGCGCGATGGCGGTGGGATGTGAGTTTGTACGCCTGTATATTCTCAGCCATGTTAGGATAATGGGATACAATCGTTGGCTCTGCGCCCGCACCTGAAATACCGCTTTTTGAATCAAAAACAACGCGCTCGATAAGACCTGCGGCTGCAAGAGGCGCAGCGGCTAGCGATGCTCCTGTAGGGTAACAGCCGGGGTTGGCTATGAATTTTTGTTCTGCAACTTCAGGATGGAGTTCAGGTATGCCATATACCGCATCCCGCGGGTCGGTATGTTTCATCTTGTATGTTTTCTCAAAAATATCTGTCCTCAGGCGGTAATCAGCGCTCAAATCTATGACTTTTACGCCGTTATCAAGAAGCGCAGGAACTACCTGCATGGCAGTGCCGTGAGGGACGGCTGTGAAAACTATATCGCAGCGTGAAGCCACTTCTTCAGGCGTCAGGTCTTCGAAATTTAAGTCGTATATTTTCCGAAGATGCGTATGCGTATCGCTGACCTTCTGTCCTTTCAAGCTGCGTGAAGTAACTGCCCTGACGTTCGCCTCGGGGTGCTGTGAAAGCAAACGCAGCAGTTCTCCGCCTGTATATCCTGAACCTCCGATGATTCCGATGTCCATATAGTTCCTACATGTTCGGGTAAATAATGATACTTTCGTTTCCAGAAACCCCTTCGCAGATGTCAGAAGCATCGCCCATTATATTTCCACCTGTAAAGAAAAGATGCGATTCGCAGGTACAGTCGCTGCACCCAAAACCGGGCAAGGCTTCTGAATATTCACCGAGGATTTTTGCCACAACGCACTCCATGGCATCATCAGTTGGTGAAAAAACCGCGCAAATTACATCAGAGTGCGGCAGGAGATAGTCGATATGCCATTTTCTCGTGGTGTTTCTGCCGTGAGCTACGCTGAAATGTCTTGTTACGCGTTTGACCCCTCCGCTGCCCTGGGCTGAGCCGACGTAAGAATAATAGCCTCTCCTGAAATGAAGCCTTCCGAGTTTTCCTATGCGGATGTCCCTGCTCTCTTTCATCCTGAGGATTAGAACGTATATTCCTTTCATTGGCTGTTAAATAGGATTACAACATCAAATCTTTTGCTTTAAATGGCATCCTTTTTTTATCGAGCTTGCGGTGAATCCCGGTGAAGCATGGTATGTCAGAACAATGAAAACAAAAACAAACATTTATTACAATAAACCAAAGAGAAGATTTGTTTTCAATGATAGTCTTGCATGGAACATGGAAACCTGCTGCTGCGATACAGGAGCGAGGAGACTTCTTCTTATGGGGTGAGTCTTCAGCATCACCCAAGGTAAAACGTAGAGGTCGTCCCAGGGCAGGGGTACCGCGTTCGCATCCATTCCAAGCTTCGCAGGGTGATATTCTTAAAATTATTACAGCGCTTGATTTTGCAAACAGCGGCATTAAAAAGGCGCGCCATGATAGCGTATTTATCACGCTCCCCTCTATTTCAAATTCCCCGCAGGCTTCCCCTGACCTGATAAGGGAAGATGACAGCGAAAACGGAACCGAGAAAGTCGGGCTGGCGGCATGGAAAATTGACGGTTTAAGCATTCCGCCGGAAGATGCCGTGTCGCTCCTCACAATGTTGTCCGGTTTCTGGACAGGAATTGACGGTTTTGCCATAGGCACGGATTTTCGGTTCTGGAGCAAAGTCTCAAAGTTCGCTATGGAACTTCTATCAAAACAACATTTTGTTCCCGGACTCGTTGTCTCAGAGAATAATGACCAGAGCTTTGCCCGATGGCAGTATGCGCTCAATGACCAGGACGACTTGACGCGTATGTCAATGCTTGCCGGAAGGATGCCGCCAATTTGCAGATCCATCCTCCAGAATGGGCTTTCAAACTATCCCGAAGCGTTATTATCTGATTTCCTGAATACGGCTGTGGATGGGTGCATCAGAAGATGGATACCTATCTCTGAAATAAAAACAAAGACGTCAGGTCTCTCATCGGCATGGTTAGATTCCCTTGCAACAGGCGAACCGATAAGAACCAAGGCCCATTGGCTAAAAAATCTCCCGGAAGAACTAAAATCATGGAGCGAACCGATACACGAAATAGAGAGATCAGGATTTCGCACATGTTTTCGCCTCGAACCGCCTGCAGCGGAGGCGGATGATAGCTGGAACCTTCGCTATTTCCTCCAGGCATCGGATGATCCGAGCCTTCTTGTTCCGGCAGGGGATGTGTGGAGGGAATCACGGGACACTCTTTCATTCCTGACACGGAAATTCGACCACCCGCAGGAAAAGCTGCTTGCAGATCTCGGAAAAGCCTCGCGTTTATTCCCCCCGATAGAAGAAAGCTTAAACACCGCAAGACCTGAAGATGCAAAACTTGGAACCCGGCAGGCTTATATATTCTTAAAAGAGGCGGCGTCCCTGCTCTCCGAAAGCGGCTTTGGCGTGCTCATTCCCCCCTGGTGGAACAAAGGCGCGGCAAAAACGCAGCTTGGTATTAAATTGAACGTAAAACCAAAGCGTGAGCCAAAGACCGGAAAGGGGATATTTACTTTTGATTCAATAATAAGTTACAACTGGCAGCTTGCACTTGGAGGTGAGGCAATAAGTGAAGAGGAATTTGAGCGTCTTTCAAGCCTCAAAGAGCCTCTTGTTCGTATAAGAGGACAGTGGGTGGAACTGAAAAAAGATGAAATTGATGCAGCGATAAAATTCTTCAGGTCAAAAAATTCCGGCGAAATGAAGCTGAGTGAAGCCATGAAGCTCAGTATTGGTCAGGGCAAGTCAGAAACAGGTCTTTCGATCGTTGGGTTTGAGGCAAAAGGAAGTCTGTCTTCCCTGTTCGAGCAATTATCGGGACGCAAAGGAATAAAACAAATTCAGCAGCCTGACAGCTTTGTGGGGGGACTTCGCCCGTATCAGGTGAAAGGTTTCTCATGGCTTGCATTTTTGCGGCAGTACGGGCTTGGTGCATGTCTTGCCGATGATATGGGGCTTGGAAAGACCATACAGCTGCTTGCTCTGTTATTAAAAGATAAAGAAGAAGGTAATGACCTGCCTGTCCTGCTTATATGTCCGACCTCGGTAGTCGGAAACTGGCAAAGAGAAGCAATGAAGTTTGCCCCCTCGCTTCGTGTTCTTCTTCATCACGGCATCAACCGCAGGAAGAAAGAGTTCCTTAAAGAAGTTCATAATTACGATCTCGTCATCAGCACCTATGCGCTTACTCACAGGGATGAAGATGTCTTGGCGAATGTGGAATGGAATGGCGTGGTTCTTGATGAAGCGCAAAGCATCAAAAATTCGTCAACCAAACAATCCCAGGCAGTAAGAAGGATAAAAGCCGGATACCGCATCGCTCTTACAGGAACGCCTGTTGAGAACCGCCTGAGCGAATTGTGGTCTATCATGGAGTTCCTGAATCCGGGTTATCTTGGCTCTGCCGCAGGATTCAGGAGGACATTTGCGCTACCAATTGAGCGTTATAATGATAAAGAAGCAGGTATGCGCCTGCGCAGCATCGTTACACCCTTTGTTCTTCGCCGCCTGAAGACAGATTCTTCCATCATAAAAGACCTGCCTGATAAGATCGAGATGAAGGAACACTACAACCTCACAAAGGAGCAGGCAACGCTATACGAAGCGGTTGTCAAGGATATGCTAAGAAAAATTGAAGAATCCGAGGGAATAGAACGAAAAGGCGCGGTGCTTTCTGCCCTTATGAGGCTCAAGCAGGTGTGCAATCATCCGGCGCAATTCCTTGGCGATGGTTCCTCTCTACCCGAACGCTCAGGTAAGTTGAACCGCATAACGGAGATGCTTGAAGAAGTACTTGCCGAGGATGATTCTGTTCTTATCTTTACGCAGTTTGCCGAGATGGGGGGTATGCTCAAAGCTCATTTCCAGAAGGTTTTGGGGCAGGAAGTGCTCTTTTTACACGGAGGGGTGTCCCAGAAGCAAAGAGATCAGATGGTCATGCGATTCTCGGAAAAGAATGGTCCCAGGATATTCATCCTTTCCCTCAAGGCGGGTGGCGTGGGTCTAAATCTCACACGTGCAAACCATGTGTTCCATTTTGACAGATGGTGGAATCCCGCTGTTGAGAACCAGGCTACAGACCGGGCTTTTCGCATAGGGCAGACAAAGAACGTGCAGGTGCACAAGTTCATTTGCGACGGGACGCTTGAAGAAAGGATAGATGAGATGATAGAGGTAAAGAAAGAGCTTGCCGAAAATATCATCGGAACTGGGGAAGGATGGCTGACCGAGATGACGACTGCGCAGTTAAAGGAGTTATTCACGCTGAGGCGAGAGACGGTGGCTGATGAATAATAATTACCAAAGGAGAATCTAAATGACCTGGCGCGATGATTTCTGGGGCGGCTACACCCCTTCAAAGCCCATAAAAGTGGAAGGCGGCATCAAAGCAAAAAGCAAGCGGGGAAGCATCGGCGATACATGGTGGTCAAAGCGCTGGGTGTCTGTGCTTGAATCGTTCGGCTGGAGCAACAGGCTTGAGCGTGGACGTAGATATGCCAGGGGCGGTCAGGTGCTTGATTTTAAGCTAACGCCTGGAAAAGTCACGGCGCACGTGCAGGGTTCTGTTTCTACGCCGTATTCTGTAATTATAGAGATTAAGCCGCTTACCGCTGAAGCCTGGACCAAAGCCACTGAAGAGATGGCACAGAAGGCGATTTTTGCAGCAAAATTACTGGCAGGTGAGATGCCGCAAAATATCGAAGAGGCTTTTAAAGCAGTGGGAGTGCCGCTGTTTCCCGAATCGTCTAAGGATATCAAAACCGACTGCTCTTGCCCTGACAGCGCAAACCCGTGCAAGCACATAGCAGCAGTCTATTACATTCTGGCCGAAGAGTTTGACCGCGACCCTTTCATGCTTTTTAACCTGAGGGGGAGGACAAAAGAAGAGATTACTGTTTCGCTTCGCAAAAAGCGGGCAGGGGAGGAGAAAACAAAAGAACCACAGAAGGAAGCGGAAAACCCGAAGGATGTTCCATTATCAGCAGACGGTTTCTGGGGCGGAGGAGAACTTGAATCGTTCTCTGTTAACATCGCTCGCCCGGATGTGCCAGCCGCGATAATAAAGCGTCTGGGAACGCCGGAGTTCTGGGACAGCAAGGAAGATTTCAATAAGAAGATGGAAAAATATTACGAGGAAATAAGCAGGAAAGCGATTGAGACCGCTTATGGAGAGGCGGGGAAGAAGAAATGAATATTGGAATCTCCTATTGATTGTGTAATTTAGCCAGATATTAGACGCGACCTTTTTTCCTCATCCTGGCTCTCACGAGCCTTATTTCCCCATAAGAATAATTATCCCCCAATCTCTCTTTTATCGGCTTCATGGCCTCTCCCCCCAATTCAAGTATGCTGCTTATGATTTTTTCGATCTTATCCTTCTTTATCAACCTCTCGATCTCGATATTTTCACCGGACAGTATCAATTTTTCGATATGGCCGTATATGGTATTCAGGGATAAATTTCTCTTTAATGTGATCTCATCAAGGTCCATACCCTGATCCAGCATTTCAAGGGTCACATATTCACTTGATTGCTTTTTAACCGGATGGCCATACAAATCATGTTTCTCGCAAAACCTGCGTATCTCACCCATAAAAATTCCGCCATATCTCTCAAGTTTCTTATCTCCAACTCCAGTCATCTTCCTGAAATCCTCCGGTTTGCATGGCCGGCGCGCCGCCATCTGTTTCAGGGTGGCGTCATTAAATATCATATACGGAGGCTGGTCCTCGGCGTCCGCAAGGGTTTTCCTTAATGCCCGAAGCTTCTCGAACAACCCGGCATCGGCTATGTCCTGCTCGATTTTAACCGGTTTTTCGATGATGTGGGGTTTTACAAGGTATATTTTCTCATTTTTCATGCCACCCTTCGACCCAGATAAAACATCCCTGCTTTTCTGGCTTAATTTCAGAACCGGATATTCACCTTCAAGATTTAAGTAGCCCCGTTGGATAAGTTCTCTAATGAATCCGTGCCACATTTTCTTTGGCAGGGTTTTCCCTGATCCATATGATCTTAATGATGCGTGCCCGTTGTTCAGGAGACGGCTGCTCTTTCCTCCGATAAGCACATCAATAACATAATTTATCCCGAACCTCTCACCCATTTCATCGACGCATGAAAGGATGGTCATTATCTCACCGGTTGCTTCTATCTCCTCCTTCGGCAGGAGACAGTTATCACAGCCTCTGCAGTTATTCTCTTTGAAATCCTCTCCAAAATAACCAAGCAGGAGCTTTCTGCGGCACAATGTGGTTTCAGAGAAATTTATGATGTCATTAAGTTTATTTTGCGCAATTTGTCTTTCTTTTTCATTTGACATCTGGTTTATAAAATACTCGATCTTCTGCCTGTCACCGTAGCTATAGAATAGTATGCAGTCGCTCTTCAATCCATCCCTCCCTGCGCGCCCTGTTTCCTGGTAGTAGGCTTCAAGGTTTTTGGGAAGGTCATGATGTATTACAAAACGAATGTTGGGTTTATCGATGCCCATCCCGAAGGCAATGGTGGCGACAAGCACCTCTATATCGTCTTTTATGAACTTTTCCTGATTTTGCGACCTTACATTCGAAGATAAGCCTGCATGATATGGAAGCGCCCGAAACCCGGCAGATTTCAAGCCTTCTGCAATAGTTTCAACGTTTTTCCTGCTGTAGCAGTAAATAATGCCGGATTCCCCAGACTTTGTTCGGAGGAAATCCACAATTTGTCGGAATGCATCCTGCTTGGGTTTGACAGAATAGACAAGGTTCTCCCTGTTAAAGCTGGCAAGATATCTTCTGCAATCGGAAATGGCAAGCTGGTTTATGATATCCTCCCTGACTTTCGTGGTAGCTGTGGCAGTCAGCGCTATTATCGGAACATCCGGAAAACATTGCCTTATTTGCTTTAACTGCCTGTATTCCGGCCTGAAATCATGCCCCCATTCTGATATGCAATGGGCTTCATCGATAGCGAACAGGTTTATTTTGAGCCCCTTCAGGAACGATAAGAAGGAAGGAATAGTGAATCTTTCCGGAGCGATATAAAGCAACCTGACCTTATTTTGCAAAAGGGCGGATTTGATTTTTATAATATCCTCATAATTCAGTGAACTGTTGATGAATTCAGCGGCGATGCCATTCATTCTCATGCTGTCTACCTGGTTTTTCATCAGTGAAATTAGAGGTGAGATAACTATAGTCAGTCCCTTGAAAAGTATTGAAGGGTACTGGTAGCACAGGGACTTTCCACCGCCTGTGGGCATCAGCACAAGTACGTCATTGCCTTTCAGGACATCAAGAATTATGTCCTTTTGAAGCAGGCGGAATTCAGAGTATCCAAAATACCGGCTGAGCAGGTTATAGTCGATGACAGGGTTCTTCTCATCCGGATGCAAATTGATTTTTCCCGGATCTTCAAAGGTTTTCAATTTCGGGCACAGGTCAAAAAGCCTTTCATCTTTTAACCCGCACTTATTTGATGCTTCGCATGTAATGCAAGCCTGCATAAAAGCTATTCACAATTCCAGTAACAATAACAGTTTCCATAAGCTGCAGGTTCCACAGGCCATGTGGTTGTCAAGGAACATGTTGGCGCTATCAACTGCTACCATGCAACGCAGGAAAACTAATGTAATCATAAGTTATATGTGTACAGAACTTGTTGTGCACAGGCTTGCGGAGGTCGCCCAGCCCGGTCAAAGGCGGCAGCTTTAGGGGCTGTTCTCGCAGGAGTTCATGGGTTCGAATCCCATCCTCCGCATCTTTAAATATCATGCGGTAAGACATAATTCTATGTTCAGGTCAAAACATCCAAGAGACATATTCAACGAGATTAAATGGAGATTCGACCTCAGCAGGTGTAAAATATACTACATTCACAGGGGTGCGCCCGGGAACGTGAAAATCGTAGAAGGCAGCGCCATCAGGAATATCGACAGGTCATTCCTTGTTCTTGAAGGTGTGATGGAGGACGTATATATTCCCTACCACAGGATATTCAGGATAGAGTTTAATAATCACATAATATTTGAAAGAGAAATTAAGAAATGAATGGAATCCGAGCATTTATAATTTTTATTCACTTTGTTCATGAAATTTCTAAATGGTTCGATTTGAAGTATTTTATTTAGAACCATAAGTTTTTCTAGATGGAATTTGAACTTAAAAAATGGCTCATTAAAAATAACACGTTTTTTCAAGGATAAAGGCAAGAGATATCATGATTTGGTATATACTAAATTCTTCTAGGAAAAGATTCCTCAAGATATGCATACCGTTACGGTAAATACACAATACTTTTCAATTTTTTCCGGAGATAAACTATCCGGTTGATAAATATGCTCACCCATTTTTAATCAATCTTCTCCAGATTTTTGTTCCTTCCTCCGCATATATCTGTGATTTTATAATTTGCATCTTATTGTAAACTGCCATGATAAATGCTATCAGGAAGACAACCTGTGTAATCTCAGCAAAATAATAGGTTTTAAGCAAATCTCCTGCGATACTGAGCCAAATCATAAACTTGATTAGTATATTTAGAGCAAACCCTGCTCCAGCAACTGAAATATAAATCCAGGTTCGCTCCAACACTGCCTTGTCAAGGAATAAATCAGTATTTGATAAGTCCTTGTCCGCCTTATGTATCATAAAGAGAATCTGGCCAATGAGAATGATTAACATAAACGCAGCGATTGCAGTAAATATTACTAAGAAAGCCTCAACAAACCCAATTTTTAAAATCTCTAATTCCTCCATCTTTTAGAATCACATTCATCATCAAATATATCGACATTTTTTTTCCCTCAATAATTCACCTTTAATATCAATGATTTAATAAGTACTAATATAATATAAATTTAATCGTTTTTTATCTTAAACTTGGTTTTGCGTCCAATATTAGAAATAATGTCTTTCGCAAAAAAGGCATAAAAAGCCATAAAAACCATTGAATAACGTCAATATTCAGAATCATAAAGGGCAAACGATTATTTCAAAAATCTGCAATACAAAAATCGCTATCGATAGATATATTCTAATGTGATATAGCATATAACACCAAAAAAGCTTAAAAAGAACATAAGAAGTTTAATATAATATATGAGCTTACGAAAAATAGCGAGCGGAAAAAATCGACTCAATCCCCGGATAACAAAGGACAGACAAAAACCAAAACATTTAAAACGATACAGAACCCTAATTAACCATGGTGATTACGTAAATGTCCGAAAAAGATTCGAAAGTTCCTATTTATATTGCGATCCTGGTTGCAGTCCTGCTCATCGCAGCCGGCGGTTATTTTGTTCTTGGTGGTAAAACTAAATTTACTACAGTTACTCCAACTTCCACTGCTACGCCAACACCTGAAAAAACAGTAACATCAGCATTAAACGAAACCCCGGCACAGACGGGAGCACAGGCAACCCCTGCTGTCGCAGTAGCCCCCCCGAAAGTTGAGACCGTCAAATGCGAATTGTGCCATACAAATCCACAGAACCTCCCTCCGCATGTCAACGGGGGAAAACTCTGCATAAACTGTCATGGAAGCCAGGTGCATAATATTCATATAGGACCGGGCACAGTCGGATTGCAATGCGATACATGCCACGGGTTCCCGCCAAAGATTCCCACAGTGCAAAACGGTACAGGACCGGGAAGTTACAGCGTTTGTGAACAATGTCATGCAGCGCCGCCAGATTCACTCAAACCCAGCTACGGCAACCTGATAATAATTCATCTATCAAGAGGCAAGTATTGTACGAACTGCCATGGTACCGATATCGGCGCCATTCACGCAGCAGCACTTGCCAATATGACCAAGTAAAAGGGTGCCAAACCCTTTTATTTTACTATAGTTCCAGGAAGGTATGGCATTAGACCCGGGCGAGAGATTGTTTGCAGGAGTGGTTTTAATTGTTATTGGACTTGTGGGTCTGGTTTACAGGCTGACCGGTTATGGCGTGATAATCGGGGATATAAGAACAGGCTCAATGTTTTATAGTGGCGGTTATTCTCTCCTGTCCCTTGTTATCAGTGCCCTTTTTGTAATCGTGGTATTACTGGGGATATATATCGTATATGACACGATTAGAAAAGACGCAAGACCATGAATTAATATGACTTCATTTCTGGAGTTTGCAAAAATCTGCAGCAGGATTGAAGAGATTTCAAGTTCTCTTGAAATGACATCTATGGTTGCAGGTTTTTTTAAGGAAGTGAGCGACGAGGAGCTTCCTATTGTTACCCGTTTTATTATGGGGCATGTTTTTCCGGTCTGGAGCAAGGAAGAACTTGGTATCGGACCGAACCTTTTGTATACGGCGATATCAAAGACTTCATCGCTGCCTGTTAAAAAAATAGAAGAATTCGTAAAAGATACAGGCGATATAGGCCTGGCTGCAGAAAAAGCAATAGCTTCTGGCAGAACTCATTTGAATTTTTTTTCTGAAGATGAACTTTCTATAAAGGATGTGTACCTGCGGTTCCAGAAGATTGCAGGGCTTACTGGGAAGGGTTCGCAGGACGCAAAAATAAAGAACCTGCAGTATCTCTTCAGTTCGGCCAAACCATTGGAAATCGTTTATCTTGCGCGTTTATCGATCGAGGAATTGCGAATTGGAGTGGGAGAAGGAATCGTAAGGGATGCAATCGCCGAGGCTTTCGATGTATCTCCCGAACTGGTCGAGCGGGGGTTTATGCTCACAAATGATTTCGGACAGGTTGCTTATACCGCAAAAAAAGAAGGTGAACAGGGACTTTCCAGGCTCGGAGTTTTAATAAACAGGCCATTAAAAATGATGCTGGCGCAGGTGGCTGTGGGAATTAAGGAAGCTGTGGAGGAAATGGGTACTGTGGCTGTTGAATGGAAATTTGACGGGGCGCGAGTCCAGATACATAAAGAAGGCGGCAGTATAACGATTTATTCACGCAAACTTGAGGATGTGACATCTTCTTTGCCTGATATTGTAAAAGCCGTAAGAACCAATGTTTCTGCAGACAGCGTGATTCTTGATGGTGAAGCTGTGGCTATTGGCAGGGATAAAAGACCGATGGCATTCCAGGAGATATTGCGGCGCTTCAGGCGGAAATACGATATCTCAGCTACCGCGATTGAAATTCCCTTAAACCTTAACCTGTTTGATATACTTTATTTAAATGGGGAAACCCTTATCGATGCTCCGCTAACGGAGAGACGAAAAAAACTTGAGGAAATATGCGACAAGAGTATTGTTGCAAAACAGGCCGTAACCTGTGATACGGCGCTTGTCGAAGCGATTTATAAAGAAGCACTTGCTGCAGGCCATGAGGGAGTGATGCTGAAAAACCCGGATTCGTTTTATACACCCGGCAAAAGGGGAAAGAACTGGCTTAAATTAAAGCCGATAATGGAGACACTTGACCTTGTGGTAATCGGAGGAGAATGGGGGGAAGGGAGAAGAGCCAATTTTATTGGTTCTTACCTCCTCGCCTGCCGCGACCCGGATACAGAGAGGTTCCTTTCCATAGGCCGCGTGGCAACAGGGATTACGGATGAACAACTGGCCGAGCTCACGAATGTATTCAAAAACCTTGTGGTTTCAGAAAGCGGCATTCACGTCGAACTGGAGCCTAAAATCGTATTCGAGGTGGCTTTTGAGGAAATCCAGAAAAGCCCGAATTATGATTCGGGATACGCGCTTCGCTTCCCGAGACTTGTCAATGTGAGAAGCGATAAATCGGCTGAAGATTCCGATTCCATTGACAGGATAGAACAACTGTACACAGTTCAGAAAGGAAAATGAAGACCGAAAACTATATACATTTTGTTCGCCAACATACGCATGTTCGTCAAGAAAGCCCCTAACGGGGCAATTTAATGCTCAACTGTTCTCAAAATGCATATCTTATTTCGCCGTTTCTTGGTTCGTAT
>CABMII010000061.1 GCA_902386255.1 uncultured archaeon | reverse complement strand
CTTTTATAAATTGTTGAAATGTATTTTTCTTAATTTTTCATATAATTGATAGCGATGCCTATCGGTTTTAATCGATTCTGAAGCTTCACCTGCTTCTATTTTTGACCGTTTTTGCCCTTTTACTTGACTTGGTTTTATGTGGAAGCGATTTATGGCGGTTGATTTGTTACCAGATTGTTCTGGTTCTCGTCGTGAAAAATTACAGAATCACTGAATTTTTGGATTGTGCCATCGGCGCCAAAGATTTAATATTTTAACTGTGATAAATGTGTGGCGCATGGAACAGAACACTTAAAGCACTGATGCGCGCGGATTAAAATTATCCGTGAATATCCGTCATATCCGTGTCATCTGTGTGCGATTCGTTGTGAATGCCAATCGGCGCGCTGAAGCAGACATTTGAAAAAAAATCGGCGTTTATCAATGCCGAAACCCTGCGGGTTCTCGACTCCGCGCCCACGTATTGCGAAGCAATACATGTACACGCCCTCCAAAGGCGTGACTCTGGGCGCTTTTATCCGCGTTTCGTTTATTCCAGATGCCTCAATATTTTGATTGACTGCGCCATTTTTCCCCAAAACTTATTTAACTTGAAAAAACATAGTAAAATTCAAGTGATTTTATGTCTACCACAGTAGAAATCAAAGGCGAATTTGAGACAAAGATAAAGCAGTTGATAGATGCCGGTCTCTATGGAAACATTGCCGAAGCGGTTCGTGACGCTCTTCGCCATCTTTTGAAGGATTATGACCCAAAAGAAATAGCAGTAGCGCTTTACAAACAGGAAAAGATATCCCTTGCCAAAGCCGCCAGTATTGCAGGAGTTTCCTTAACCGCAATGAAAAAGATTCTCATGGAAAAAGGCATTAACCCGAGGCTTGGCGTAGAAGGTGTCAGAGAACTCAATGAGGACTATGAAGCGCTTAAGGGGACTGAAGATTGATTGTACTCGATACAAGCGTCATAAGCGCGCTTTCCGAGATTGGAAGGCTTGACTTGTTAAGTGAGATATTAAATCGTCTTGGAACCAACGCAATAATTCCGCACACGGTGGAAAAAGAAATCATTTTTCAAGAAGCTATAGCCCTCCTCAAGAAAAATGGAGGCTGGATAGAAGTTGAAAAAGTGAAAGACTATAAAAAATATCTTTTAAATCTGCATGATGGCGAATCAGGAGTTATTGCCCTTGCAAAAACACATGGCTGGATAGCTGCACTTGACGATCTTGATGCCAGGAAAATTGCGCGAAAAGAGAATGTAAAAATAACAGGTACGCTGGGAATAGTCAAGATGGGATATGAGCGTTGCCCGATAAAAGATAAACAGGAACTCCAATTGATTATCAATGAACTGAAAAACGTAGGATTTTTTATGACACCTGACATTCAGGAACGGATTCTTGATACAGAGAAATTGAAAATTAAATTTAGCTGAATAATTTGATAATCAGCAACGTATCAAGGATACTGGCTTCAGGCAATTAACTTCAGTCCCCTCTTTCACCACCTGCTTTCTGCCCTTCACGCCTGAATCCTCCTCTGCACTCTCTTCCACGACTCCGTTATCAGGAAACTCTCATCCATGTTCTCAAACATCTTCTCAAACTTATTCATGGGAACCGCAAATGTGAGTTCATCCTTTGCTACAAAAGGACGCCGAGACATCAAACATCCGATAACTCCCCTTGGGCGGGAAGACTTCATTTCAAGATAAGGATACTGGACAATCGTGCTGCATCCCGCGCCACAAAACTCTGGGAAAGCTGGCCGTTCTCTATCATGAACCCGTGCGGCTGCCCCTGATAGACCTTAAGCTCGAAATACTTGCCCGAAGCATTCAATGTCGCCGCATAACGATAGATATCCGCCACCGGGCTTGCCATGTCATATGTCTCGTGAATCATTCCTTAATTTAATAAATCTTCAGCTTTGATTGATAGTCTGCCATAGCCCGATAATATTACCTTCCGTGTCTTTGAAATAGGCTGCATAGCCCATCTCCCCTACCTGCATTTTACCTCTTACTGTTTCACCGCCCGCTTTCTTGATGTTTTTCATTGCAGCTTCCATGTCCTGTACGGCTATCGTGATTACTGGCGCAGTGATAGGACGCTGGCGCTTCATCATGCCTCCATTGATTGCGCCCGGTTCCACAGGCATGTGTTTTTCATCAACCGGTGTCGTTCTGATCATTATGTATTCCATTTCAGGAAATTGTTCCATCTTCCAGCCAAAAACGCTCTTGTAGAATTTCTGGGCACGCTCAAGGTCGTCTGCAGGAATTTCAAAATGCACTGCTTTATCCATAAAAAACCTCCCTATGTATAGTTATGAATTGCCCGTTCATAAACATTTGCAGAAATTGGTTTCCGTAAAAACTGAATTACCTCTCCCACAAACCCTTTTCCTTGAGCTTTTCTATCACATCCCTCTTTCTTTCAAACTCCATCATCCTCAAATCCCTGCGCTTTATCTTGCCGCTGATGGTTTTGGGCAGCTCCCTGACAAATTCAATCGCCCTCGGATACTTATAAGGGGCTGTTATCTTCTTGGCATGCAGCTGGATATCTTTAACAAGTTCATCAGAAGGTTCGTATCCTTCCTTCAATACCACAAAAACCTTGACAATCTCCCCTCTCAAAAGGTCAGGGCTCGGCACCATCGCGCACTCAAGAACTGCCTTATGTGAATTAACCGCGCTCTCGACTTCAAACGGGCCTATCCTGTATCCCGAACTTTTGCAGATGTCGTCAGATCGTGAATCAAACCAGATGTAACCTGCCTCGTCCATCATCGCAATATCCCCTGTCAGGTACCAGTCGCCCACAAAGCATTCGGAGGTTTTCTGCGGCTTATTATAATATCCTTTGAACAGCATGGGATGGTTTTTGATAACAGCGATAACCCCCTTCCCGCCCGGTTTCACTCTTTCTCCCGTTTCAGGATTCACGATTGCCCCCTCAACCCCAGGCGTGAACTTACCCATCGACCCGGGTTTTATCTCCATGCCCGGCAGGGTGCAAGCCACTACGCATGTCTCGGTCTGCCCGTACCCTTCCCTCACGCTTATCCCGAATTTCTCATCGAAAAACCTGACAATCCCGGGCGTACATGGCTCGCCGGCAGTCAGTATGACCTTCAAGTCCGCAAGTTCGTATCTTTTGTCCGCATCGTCAAGCGTTGCCATTGCCCGCAGTTCCGTAGGCGTCATGCATGCCCTGTTTATCCTCCATTTATCGAGCAGCTCATACCATTTTTCAGGGTTAAACCTGCCAGTGTAATGGAAATTTGTCGCGCCGGCGTTCAGAACAGCCCCGAAAGGCGCCCAGTACCATTTAGCCCAGCCGGGTTCTGTGGTTGCCCAGCAGAGTTCATCCGGCTGCGTGTTCCACCAGTAGTGCCTGTTGAGCTTCTCAAAACAGTACATCAGCGAATGGGTGTGCACGACTCCTTTGGGAGCGCCCGTGGTTCCGGATGTGTAGGTGAAGGCTAATGTGTCATCTTTCTTGATTTGTTCAAGTTCTAATTTTCTTGATACATGAGCTGATTCCTCGCGCAGGTTCCTCCACCCCTTTCTCTCCTCTAAAAAGAAAAGATTATGAACCTGGATTTTTTCCCTTATTGCATCTACCTCATCGGCAACTTCCGCATCGCCTGTGATAAGTGCTTTTACCCCGGCATCCAGAATCCTGTATTCAATATCCGCCCCCCTCAGCATTATTGTTCCGGGAACGACAACACCGCCGACTGCCCAGATGCCTGTGCTTGCTGCATACACACCTATTCCCCGCGGAAGTATCACAAGAACCCTGTCGCCTTTCCGGATGCCGGATTCTCTCAGGATATTCCCCAGCCTCATGGCATTATCCCACACTTCCCAGTATGCCGCTTTCTCGATCTTCCCGTCCGGATGCTCGGTGATTGCCATCAACTTTGTCCTGTCCATTGCCCACTTTCTGATAGTATCAACAAAATTGTAATCTTCCGGGATATCCCAGGTGAACTTCGCTCTCTCCTTTTCGTAATCGAATGCGGCTGTTTCTTTTCCCATTTCACTACCTCCTTACCCGGAGTCCTGCATATCTGGCAATATATCAACCCCTTCTTTCCAGTATTAAGAACGCTGCCGGGGTAATTAAAGTTTTATATAGCGACGGTAAATGCGTATCCCTGAACACGGAAGAGAGATACGTTTAGCACACAATCGGTATAGCTTCCCCGCATGCCGGGCATCTTCTATCTTTAAGTTTATTTTCAATTATCTGGAAACTGAACCGCTTGATAAGGATTTCTCCGCAGGATGGGCAATAGGTATTCTCGTACTCGTGCCCGGGAATATTCCCCACGTATGGGAACTTTATTCCTGCATTCTTTGCCATAATGTAAGCTTTCTTAAGCGTTTCTATTTCCGTTGCAGGAGATGCGAATTTATATGCCGGGTGGTATCGTGTGAAATGCAGCGGCATATCAGGGTCTATTTCCCTGGATTTCTCGATAATCTCCTTCAAACAGGCTTCGTTGTCGTTCACGCCTGTTATTACAAGATTCACGACCTCTACATGCATCCCGAGGCGCTTTGCTTCTTTTATGTTCCTCCACACGACCCGGGAATCAGCAGTGCAGTACTTCCGATAAACATCGCTATTTCCTTTCATGTCTATTTTTATGGCATCCATCCCGGCTTCTTTCAACATGCGCAGGGCTTCAAGTGTCATATAACCGTTTGAAACAAAGCAGTTGTAAAGCCCCTTCTCCTTTGCAAGGGGAAAAGCGTCAAGACAGTACTCAAACAGCAATGTAGGCTCGGTAAAGCTTCCGCATAACCCGTTATCTTGGTTATCGATTGCCATTTTAACAATGGCGAGAGGAGCGATGAAGTTCGCACTCTCCGGCACCGGAGACTTTTTTGACAGGTGGAAATTCTGGCACCATGGACAGGTGAAGTTGCAGCTCCACGTTGAGAAAGTAAGGGCTCTTGAGCCGGGATAAAAATGGAAAAATGGCTTTATTTCGATGGGTCTGCTTTCGAGAGCATTGATATCTCCATACACAAGCGTGTAGAGTATGCCGTTAATATTCATCCTTGTTTTACAGAACCCTCGCTTTCCTTCTGGTATAACACAGCTGCGCTCGCACAGATTGCACTTCACTCCATGCGCTTTTGTTTCATAGAACAGTCCTTCGCGAACTGTAGGATAATTTAACAACTCACTTCTTGAATTCATAGTGGTTGGGCCATTTCTCCGGAGGCTTGAAAGGAGGTGGATATTCCGGAATCGGATGAACACCTGTCTTTTCTTTCCATTTCAGTGCATTCAGGCCAGCTCTTAAAAGAGCGATAATTGCCTTTTCTTTTTCCTCATAGATTCCCTGGGATACCAGGTTTTCTATACCCGCCTCTAAATCCACAGGCAGATGGATAGTGATTTCTCCCATGGTTTTAATTTAGCCCGTCAGTGCCAAATAGGTTTCTGAAATCTTATGGAAAAAATAAGACGAATTAAGCCCGATTATATATGGGGTTGCTATGAACAAGAAATATACGATAATTATCATCTTTATGGTATGAAAACAGCCGCTGCGATAGCCGTTGTCCATAATCCGTTCTTATCCCCGGTAGCCGATTGGGTGATGTTTGTCGTTTTGATAATCAGCCCACTGGTCTTGAACAATTGTTTTCTCTCATCCCATGCAGTTTCAGGGTCGAACTGGAGTCCCATGGTGGTAGCCAGCATCGTTGCTGCAAGGTCTTCAGCGTAATCTCCTGCAACCTCATCGGTCTGCCCGAATGAATGGTGCTCTGAAAGATATCCGTAATTGCTTTTGCCTGATGGGATTGCCGCGCCTATCGATGATGCAATCAACCTGTGCGGCTCGTTGGTTGAATTCCTGGCAAGTACGATGAAAGTAATTTCACCGGGTTTTAGCATACTAAGTCCTTTCTCCTTCGTGATGAGCTTGCACCCCGGCGGGATTATGCTTGAAACATTTACAAGATTGCAGTATTGTATTCCTGCATTTCTCAGTGCCAATTCGAAGGATTGCAGGTACTCCTTATGCTTGCCCACGCCCTTTGTCAAAAAGAAATTCTTTGGAATCATCCTATGATTGGTTTAAAAGGATTGGTTTATTAATGTTTTGGCTCCCCTTTCACTATCTTTTCAATCCTTAAACCTGACCTCCTTTGTCTTTCTTGTATTCATTACATCCTCCTTTTCAAGCCATCCGCGCCTTGCCACATCCACGCCGAATTCCATCAACCCGAGATGCCCTGTGTTATGGGCGTCAGTGCCAATCGCAATCTTCACCCCTCTATTTTTTGCCTTTCTCGCATTAACATCGCTGAGGTCAAGCCGGTTCGGATAGGCGTTGATTTCAAGAACAGTACCCGTACCGGCTGCGGCGTCAAGCATGGCATCGATATCCACGTCATACGCCTCACGCTCGCCTATGATTCTTCCCGTGGGATGGGCTATTATATCCACATTCTCGTTCTCCATAGCGGTTATCAACCGTCCCATGATCTCTCTTCCTGCCTGCCTCTGCCCCGTATGCAGCGCGGCGACAACAACATCGCACTGTTTCAGGACACTGTCAGGTAAATCAAGACTTGCATCGGCTTTTATATCCACTTCAATGCCGGAAAAGACATGAAAACCCGAAAGCGTATCATTCAATTTATGGATTTCTTCTATCTGGGCGAGCATCCTTTCCTCGCTCAGGCCGTGCGCCACTCCCAGCGCTTTTGAGTGGTCGGTTACTGCAATGTATTCATATCCCAGCTTTTGCGCGGCTGTTACCATCTCTACAAGCGTATTTGCCCCTTCGCTCCAGTCGGTATGGACATGAAAATCGCCTTTTATGTCATTATATTCGACAAGCGCGGGGAGTTTTCCTGAAACCGCCGCTTCTATTTCGCCTGCATCCTCCCGTATCTCAGGAGGAATCGGCAAAAGCCCCAGTTTTTGATAGACCCCGTCATCGCTTTCGCAATAGACCTTTCTGCCAGTGGAGATTTCCTCAAGATCGTACTCCGAAAGTTTAAAGCCCTTCTGCCTTGCAATGTCTCGCAGTTTGATATTGTGCTCTTTTGAACCTGTGAAATACTGCAAAGACGTGCCAAAAGATTTACTCTCCATGATTCGAAGGTCAACCTGTATTGCATCCCTGGTCACAATGGTCGCTTTTGTCGAACCTTTTCCAATTATATCTTTAACCACCGGCAGGTGCACGAATGCCTCTATCGCAGCCGGAGCATCCTTTGAGGTTGCCAGGATGTCAATATCGCCCACGGTCTCCTTTCTCCTGCGCAGGCTGCCCGCTGGCTCGATTTTTTCTATGAACCCTGACTTTTTCAGCGCCCCCACGATTTCTTTGACTAAAGGAAGCGCGGTGCCAAGAGGAATCCTGGTACTGCGCTGCCGGTATCTCTCAATGGCTTTAATAATATTCTCTTCCTTTGTCTCCCCGAAATGTTCAAGTCTCCTCAGCCTGTGCTCTCTTGCCGCACGCTCAAGCTCTTCCACACTTTTTATTCCAAGCTCGGAATAAAGGAACTGCAGCGTTTTCGGGCCTATGCCGGGGATTTGCAGCAGTTCATGAAGCTCCGCAGGCACCTGTTTTTTTAAATCCTCATAATACTGGAGGTGCCCGGTTGCCAGATATTCCCCGATTTTAAGAGCAATCGATTCTCCAACGCCCGGAATATCCTTTAGCCTGTTCTCATGGGCGATTTTTTCTATGTCTTCCGTTGTTCCTTCAATGGCTCGTGCTGCTCTTGCATATGCCCTTATCTTGAAACTATTTTCTCCCTTGATTTCCAGAAGCTCGCTTATATTGTATAAAACCCCGGCCACCTCGGCATTTCTCATCAGGATTTAATTGGGGCGGGAAACTAAAATGCTTTTCTGTTGTTAAACCATTTCTGCATCATGATAGAGCTTCACGGCCATTATGTGCCCGTCATGAGCGTTTATGTCTATTACTTCTCTCTTACCTTTTATTTCCCAGACAGGAATATGCAAAATGTCCATTTTGAGGCTGATTTCTTCGGCGCCGGGAGCAAAAATTTTGTTTTCGAACACGATAGTATCGCCTATCATTTCATTCAGCCTGACTTCCTTTGT
>CABMII010000060.1 GCA_902386255.1 uncultured archaeon | reverse complement strand
TCTACGTGACTGGGGAATTATCCTGAATCAATTGAGAGTGTATTTCGGTGAACGAATGGATGTGTATATATAAAAGGGAAAGTAAATGATTATAGGAAGTTTCAGCAAATTATGTTACACTCCCGATTTTCTACTCATGCCGCAGCCTTTAAAGCACTGGAGACGAGTTCAGATACCCTTAAATCCTGCTTTGGAAGTAAAATCTCTATACCTATAGCTTCTCCTTTTTTGTCAACATCAACAATAATATTATCAGCTAATGGTTCAGATTTATCCACTTTTCCTTTTTTAAAGCGAATGTACATCGCATTAACTTCCGAGTCAAATTCTATTGAAACCATATCTACTATTTCATCCTTCTGTTCTTCAAAAATTACGACCAAATAATAACCATCAAGTTTCCTGTAACCTGCTTTTCTTCCAAACTTAACATCGATAACTTCAAATGGTTCATTTACGACCTGCTCAAGAAGTTCAATTTCTATTTCTCGCTCTTTTATTCTCTTCAATGCATGCTCAGAAACTCGTATAATGACTTTCACCATCCGCAAAACCTTACTTAGTCTCGAATGCCGAACAAACCTTTAAGGATTTCTAAACCTGAGAGGCATAAGACGAGCCTACCACCATTTCATGCTCTCCCTGAACTTCGCCGTCCTCTCTCCTGCATCCGGTTTCCTGAACACATAAAGATGCTCATGCCCGATTAGATAAAAATCGTATTTCTTCCCGAACCACTTCTCCCTTGTGCTCTTCATCTTCCACTGCATCTTGATAATATCCTCCCTCAAAATGAACCCGGCTTCGAGGAAGCTCATTAGCACCCGCGGCGTGATGGGGACGAAGTGCTTGCTGCGCCGCGAATCCCCCATGAGGACGGCGCAGTGCTTTCCGGGCTTGAGGATGCGCATGCACTCGCTCGCGACCTTCTTCATTTCGTCTGCGAACTCGGCGATGTTGTGCACACTTGAAAGGTCGCCCTCGCGGTTGTGCGAATACGGGATGATGCTGGCATAGGGAGGATGCGTGGCGATGAGGTCGATGGACTCATTCCCGATCAGGTCGAGCGAGCGCACATCACCCACATACGTCCTGATCTCCGGCGCCACATAATCAGCATCCAGCGGCGCATAAGAAAAGTCGAGCCTGTTGCGCGCCACCATCACGGCGTCGGGATTGATGTCCACACCCACGGCGCGCCGTCCCAGGAGCTTGCATTCCACAAGCGTGGTACCCGACCCGGCCATCTGATCAAGCACCAAATCCCCCGGCGCCGTATAACGAAGAATGAGGTTTCGCGGGATGTAGGGCGACCAGTTGCCCCTGTAATTCCCCACATGCGTAGCCCAGTCGCCGCGGTCGGGGAAGCTCCAGACCGTGGTAGTTTCGGGTGTGAAGGTGGAGGGGGCGGATTTTGAGATCGTCCACTTTGGATGGAGTTTTATTTTGTTTTCTCCGATTTCCACTTCGCTGTGGGATTGGAGGAATTGTTTGTAATCGGTCCTTGTGATTTCGAGCAAGGATCGATATTGATCTAATTAGTAATATATAAATATAGATGTAATTAAGTTGTAACTAAGTTGTAACTAAATAGGCAGTTTTAAAAAAAATATTTTAAAATTTACCGAAAAGTTTAGATCGAAGTAACATCGTATTAATGACAGACAAGAAAATATGACTTTAACATCGATTAATGTAAATATAAGTGGAGTGCCTACAGAAGTTAAGCTTGAGGAAATAGAAATAAATAAAATTTTTTTAGATCAAGATAATCCGAGAATTGGTTTTTACAGAGATGCTCAACCTTTTTCAGATTTTACTCAAGAACATATAACTCATGCATTATCAAATAAAAATCCAGATGCTTACAGCAAACTAAAAGAAAATATTGAAATAAATGAAGGAATTGTAAATCCAATTTGGGTAGAGCCAAAGCAGGATGGAACATATTTGGTCTTGGAAGGTAATACAAGGCTTTTGATATATAGGGAACTTAATGAAAAATACATAACTAAAAATGTATATAAAAAAATTCTTTGTAGGGTATTGCCTCAAAAGATAAGTGATGACCAAAGAAATTTTATAAAATTAGAAGCTCATCTTAGAGGGACTACACCTTGGGATGCTTATGAGAAGGCGAGATATCTATTTTACTTATGGAATAAAGAGGGATATTCCAAAGATCAATTAGCAACAAGAACAAAATTAACCAAAGATGAGATCACGCAATTCATTGATGCATTTAAAGACATGGAGCAACAATATTTACCAAAATATACTGACCCAAGCGAAGTATTAAAGTTCAGCTTTTTTATGGAATATGAAAAAAATAAAAAATTGAAGCGTGAAATGGAGATTAATGCTCTTACACTTTCTGATTTTTGTGATTGGGTTGGCGAAAGAAAAATCCCAAAAGCTCAAGACGTAAGAGAATTAAGACATTTGATAGAGAATGAAGAAAGTAGAAAGGTCTTTATTAAGGAGGGGTTTGAATATGCTCAAGAAATTTTAGGGACAATTAAACCTGAAATAATTTCACCTCTTTATCAGAATATTGAAAAAATTATTGAAGATTTAAAAAGCCTCTCAAATTACGAGATTGTGCAAATGCAAGATGGAGACCAGCCAATGAAAAAACAAATGATTCTCGATTTGCAAAAAGAAGTTAATGATTTTGTTTCTAGATATTTTAACAAGGACGTTTAAGTGGCATCAAAAATTCATCAATTCATTTTATCTTTGATTGTGAGAAAAATGAAGTTAGAGGGGTATGAAATCATCGCTTATGATGGAGATTATTCAAAAATTGAAAACATGGCTTTAAAAATTCCTTTTAAAATCATGAGGCATCGACCTGACATTATTGGTATTTCTTTAGATAAATCCAAAATCTGCATTGGAGAAGTAAAAACAAATAGCGACCTCCGTTCAGGCAGAACAAAAGAGGAATTTGTAGACTTTGCTTCTATAGGGGATGCTGTTGGTAAAAGTATCAAATTAATAATAGGTGCTCCAAAATCTTCAAATCATTTATTATTTAAAATAATTACTGAATTAAAATTGCAAAATAATAACAATATTGAATATATTATTGTACCAGAGGAATTGTTTGCAAATGCCTAAATTTATATTTGACCTATCTTCAAAAACAAAACCATATCCACACCAGTTAGAAGCCGTTGAATTTATTCGTGGTAAAGAATATATACCATTATTTGATGAACAAGGTCTTGGAAAAACCAAGATAGTTATCGATTCAGTGCTAAAAGACATCGAGGATGGGTACATTGATGGAACATTAATCATATGTAAAAAGTATTTAATTCCTACATGGGAGGAAGAAATTCTAAAACATAGTCATTTAAAACCAATCATATTAAAGGGTACTTCAAAAGAATTAGGTCAAAAATTTCTGGCATTTTCTTATTTTTATATAATTAATTATGATGCTATATTTTCCGAAAAAGAAAGGTTGAAGATGTTTCTAAAATTACGAAATATGGCAATTGTTTTGGATGAATCTCAACGGATAAAGAATCCCGAAGGAATAGCAACGAAAGCTATAAACGAAATTAAAAATTTTTCAAAAAAAAGGATAATTATAACTGGCACTCCAATAGCAAATAAGCCTGTTGATATTTGGTCGCAATTTTACTTTTTAGATGGTGGTAAATTATTAGGGGATAACTTTGAGGATTTTAAAAAGAAATACGATATAGATTTGCGAGAAGAGATTCCATTATCAGAAAGAACAAAGATTCTGGAATCACTAAGAGATATAATAAATAATGTTTCGATACGGCGCTTAAAGGCAGATGTCCTTGAATTGCCTGAAAAAAAATTTGAAGATGCTTATGTACAATTAAAAGGTAAGCAACTTGAAATATACACTAAATTAAAAGATGAATTAATTCTTGAAATTGAAAGTTTAGAAGGAAATAAAATTATTGATGAATCAAGTAACATACTTAAAAAATTACTTCGATTAACACAGATTGCGAGCAATCCAAAACTAGTCATTCCAGAATTTGAGGAGACACCAATAAAATTCTTAGAGTTAGATAAATTATTAGAAAAGCTTCTAAATTCAAATGAAAAAGTTATCGTTTGGAGCAGTTTCAATGGAAATATTAGAACATTAAAGAATAGATATGCAAAATATGGTGCATCAATGCTTTTTGGGGAAATCCCCATTGATGATAGGAAAAAAATAGTAAACAACTTTCAAAAACAAGCCGAAAATAAAATCATCATTGCAAATCCCGCCGCAGCAAAAGAAGGTCTCACATTGACAGCAGCAAATAATGCGATCTATATAGACCGCAATTTTAATTTAGTAGATTACTTACAGTCACAAGATCGAATTCATAGAATTTCTCAAACAAAAACATGCAAAATAATTAAAATACAGGCAAAAGACACAATCGATGAGTATATCGATGAAATTTTATATAAAAAGCAAAAAATTGCTCAATTTTTACAGGGCGATTTAGAACAAATACCTGATGAAAAAGAATTTTTAACGAAATCGGAAATATTATATATATTAGGAAAGAGTTAAATTAAATATGGTTGAGGAGAATTTCTTTTCAGTTGGTGGGGAAAATGTCCCATTTGAAATAAAATCACTCGACATTTTCAGTTTGAACTATTATCCACAGAATCCAAGAATAGGCTCTATATTAGAAAGATTTCAGGGGAATGCAACTCAGGATGACATTGAACGGGAGATGTGGGAAAAATTAGAATATATTACCCATGATCTCTATAGAGATATAAGAGAAAATGGGGGTCTGCAAGACGAAATTATTGTATATAATAATGAAGTCTTGGAGGGCAACTCACGGTTATGTGCATATCGGCATCTATATAAAAATGAATCTGATAAAGAAAGATGGAAATACATCCGAGCAAAAGTCATTAAATCACCTCTCACACATAAACAACTAAATACTCTTCTGTGTCAACAGCATATTAAAGGTAAGAAAGAGTGGGACCCCTTTGAAAAAGCTGCTTATATGTTGAGGATGAATGAAGACGATAAGATGGAATTTGAAGAAATTTCGAAACTTACAAATTTTTCAGTAAATGAAGTAAAGAATCATATTAAAGCTTTTAAGTTAATGAAATCTGAAGGAGTTAACGATGTAAGAGAATTTAGCATTTATTTGGAAAAAGTAAAATTAGATCCTCAATTAGGTTCTATTAGAAAAGTAGAACCAGATATCGACTCAAAAATTAATAGATGGATAAAAGAAAAGAAAATACCAGAAGCAAAAGCAATAAGAAAATTGCCCATCATTATCAGAGATAAAAAGGCTCGATATGTGTTCGAAAAAAAGGATGGGGATTTTGATGAAGCTTTTGTCATAGCGAAGAAAAGAAATCCATCTGTAGATAGTACTTTTTATAGGCAAATCGATGAAACTGCTAAATTACTAAGAGATGCAAAACCTGAACAATTAAGGGAGGAATTTGAAACAGATAAACACAAAAAATTTAAAATAAAGAATTTGGCCAAAGAAGTAAAAAAACTTTGCAAAAATCTTGGATTAGAATATTGAGATCGAAAGAGTAATAAGTAGCAACTTTTATGTAGTTTGATGATGAAAAATATTCTCCTTGTTGAACCCAAATTTCCTACAAAAACCAAAAGCAAGAACCATAAAAATTTCCTTCCAATTGGTCTTTTAAAACTTGCATCTTACTATAAAAGCAAAAATTGTAATGTAGAATTAGTTCGATGGAATGCGATACCCACAAAATTCGAGATTCCTTCAAGGATTGAAATAACGAGCCTTTTTACCTATTGGTCTGAGCAGGTGTGGGATTGTGTCAAATTCTACCGTGAGCTATTTCCAGATTCAAAAAAGACAGAGATAAGAATAGGGGGAATTTATACAAGTTTAAGATGCAACGACTCCGACTTCAAAGAAAAGTGCAAGAAATATAAAGTTACTCCATTTAAAGGAGTTCACAAAAGTGCAGAGAAATTTTCCCCTGATTACAAACTTGTAATGAATGGTGAAAATAATATTGATTATCAGATTGTCCACTCATCAAGAGGATGTTTTAGGAAGTGCGCCTTCTGTGGAACATGGATAATAGAGCCTGAATTTAAACCGCAGAAAAGCATAAGAAAAATTATTGAGCATGGATTGGAATTAGGTTTAAAAAATCTTGTTTTTTATGATAATAATTTGCTGTACAATCCCCATATTAAAGAGCTTCTGAAAGAACTAATCGAATTAAAGAGCCAGAGAAAAATAGGGTGGTGCGAATCCCAGAGTGGTTTTGATGGAAAGCTGCTGCTTAAAAATCCAGAGTTAGCGGGAATGCTAAAAAAAGCAGGATTCAGAGAGCCACGGATAGCTTGGGATTGGGGATTCGAACACCATCCAGAAGTCGAGAAGCAAATACAAGTTTTAGAAAATGCTGGATTTCATAGAAAAGACATCTATATTTTCATGATTTATAACTGGAATCTGGACTTTGAAGAAATGGAAAATAAACGTATAAAGTGCCACGAATGGAAGGTTCAAATTTCGGATTGTAGAAATCGACCTTTAACTCAATTATATGACAATTATAAACCATTAAAAGACCAAAGCGATGGCGATGCCTATCACATTAATCCAAATTGGACAGATGCGGAAGTTAAACAGTTCAGGAAAAACGTGAGAAGGACGAATATTTGTGTGAGGCATGATTTTCCTTATCACAGTAAACTTCTGGAAAATAAGAAAAACTTTACTAAAGAAGAAGTTCTTTTCCTTAAAAGCTTACAACCTGAAGCAGCTCGAAAATATTTACCGGATTTATGGGAACCTTCAGAAATTACCCGGCCGAATGATAGATGTAAATGGAGTTCTGAAAGGGAGAAAGTAATCCCCGAACCCCTAATTATTGAAACAATTTCATCATCAACTTTACAAAAGATACCGCTTCTTCAAATCCAATAAAAAGGCCCTTTGGTTTTGAATAATTGATTGCATCGGTAACATATCGGCGCCGGGGATTTAATATTTTAAGAGTAATAAATATGAGGCGCTTTAGAAAAAAATCTGTGTTTATCTGCGGTTTTTAACTTTCGTATCGTTTACCGCATTCTCTACAGTAAACGGGCAACTCATCATCATCCGACTCAGACCTTTGATACTCTAACTTACCATCTATAATTCGATAAACATCGTACCTGTTCGGCTGTGTGACGAACTCCTCGCTTCCACATTTACACGGGCGCATATGTAAGTTTATTGATTCTCTATATTGATAAATCCGCTGGTTTAAGGTGTTTGGCTGCATCAGGAACATGTCGGCGCCGACGTTTAATATTTATGGAGTGATAAATCTGCGGCGCATAATACCAAAAAAAACAGCCATGGACTTTGTGATAGAACACGGAGCGCACGGATAAAGCGACACCTCGCTTTATGCGGTATAGGGGTATGCAGCAGCATACCCCTTCTTTTGATAAAACTTTCTCAAAGTTTTACACAGATACGCACGGATACGTATCCGTGGAAATCCGTCAAATCCGTGTCATCAGTGTTCCTATGTCGGGCGCCGTTCACCGCAAAGCACGCAAAGAGCGCAAAGCTGAGGCTACAAAAGGCATTAGGAAAAAATCTGCGTTCATCCACGTTCATCTGCGGTTTGTGATTTTTCATTGTCAATGGTTGCACGGGTAACCCATTGGCGCCGAGATTTAATATTTAAAAAGTAATAAATCTGCGGCGCCGCTTTACTCGCCAAAGAATTCAGTTTTTGATAAATCATGCTCCAGCGCCAGATTATAAAGCTTGATAAGCGGCTCGTAAGTTCTTACTTTACAGATTTCCCGAATGCCGCTGAATAGACTGCGCCCGATTTCTTTGTCAAACTTGCTCTTCTTCTCACTCGGTAACACCACAAATAATCTCGTCCGAAGACCCGACTTATAAAGGTCATGAAGCCTCCCAAGCCCTTTTGTCACATTGGAAAACCATAGAGGGCACAGAGAACACGGAGAAAAACAAAGCAACTCTCTGTGCGCTCTGTGTACTCTGTGGTTAATTTTCTCTGGCTCATTTATCAAGGCTAAAATAGAAGGTCACCTGTTTTTATTGCAAAGTGGTTGCATCGGGAACCTATCGGCGCCGGGGATTTAATATTTAAAATGTGATAAATATGTGGCGCTTTACATTACGATGGGCGCAAAGTTGTTCCATGAAAATCCGTCTTTTGAGATGGAATATTTAAGTAATAGAAAAACCACTTATACAAATATGGCAAACGCGAAGGTACTCACTGCTGTATTGCATAAAGAAGATGATACGTATGTAGCAGAGTGCCCCGAGGTAGGGACATTCAGTCAGGGGATGACGATAGAAGAAGCGGTAGATAATCTCAAAGAAGCCACCGAGTTATATTTAGAAGAGTTCCCACTGGAGACTAAGGCAAAACTCATCATAACCACTTTTGAGGTGGCTCCAGTTGCCGAGGCTTAGGGAAGTATCAGGGATAACTACTGTTAAGATTCTCTGCAACAACTTTGGATTCCAAATAAGCGGTCGTTCAGGAAGCCATGTTAGGCTTTCAAAAATAACGTCAGAAGGAAAAGTTGGTACAGTGACAATACCGGTCTAATTTTCCCCATTTTCTCCGGGTTAAAAATCCCCAGTTGACAATCTTGGGCTAATAATCCCAGGATTGAGACTATGATTGAAACGGAGGAATGGTTTATGATAAGAGATCTG
>CABMII010000059.1 GCA_902386255.1 uncultured archaeon | reverse complement strand
GCTTGAATCGTGTCTTTTCATAGAACAGCGCCGTTGCCAGAGTTGACCAGTTCATGTCCCTTTGCGATGAGCTTGAAGCCAAGCTCGCGCGCTCGCAGGCGGACGGCGAGAAATTGATGGAGGCGGTGGTGAACGGGGTGGTGGGAACTAAATGATTGGTGAGAAGTTGTTTGGAACTCTTTGAATGAGGTTTTGAAAATTATAAAAACCTATATACGATATTAACATTCAATTAATACTGCATTAATATGGTAAAAGCGATAGTAAACATAAACGAGAGAGCCAACAGGGTTTTAAATATAGTCAAGGCAAAACGCGGGCTGAAAACAAAGTCTGAAGCCATCAATATAGTGGTAAATGAATATGGAAAAACACTTCTTGAACCTGAGCTTCGACCTGAATTCATTGAAAAGATCAAGACAAGGCAAAAAGAGAAAACCGTTAAGATCACGAATTTTGGCAGCCATTATGGTTTAGATTAACATGTATTCTCTTGAAGTGAGGGAAACCGTTGACAAGATATTTTCCAAACTTGCAAAGAAAAATCCGAAGCAGATGCGGATAATCGAGAAAAAGATAAATCAGATTTGTGAAAAACCATCACATTTCAAACCATTAAGAGCGCCGATGCAGCATTTACGAAGAGTGCATGTTGATAAGAGCTTTGTCTTGACTTATTCAGTTAATGAGGAAAATAAAATCGTGATAATAGAAGATTATGACCACCATGATAAAATCTATTTATAGTGATATATGCCGGGGATATACTAAATTAAAACCTGCAAGAAAGGGTAAAGTAAAATATGGAAAAACTGAATGAAACTAGTAATATTTCCAAAGTCTCGCTTGTAAGATGCCAGACCTATGATCAATCAAGTATCGATGCCGCGGTTGAAAAAGCACTGGAGCTTATTGGCGGTATTAAAAGTTATGTTAAACCCGGTGATCGTGTCCTTTTGAAAATAAATCTCCTTACAGGTGATGTTCCTGAAAAAGCAGTTACTACCCATCCGGCGATAGTAAGGGCTATGATACGTCAGGTTAAAGCAGCCGGAGGCATCCCGCAAGTTGGCGACTGCAGCGGCCATGAGGGGCGGCCAAATCATAAAAGGTACATTACAGCCTGCCGTAATACCGGCATTATGAAGGTATGCGAGGAAGAAGGAGCCCAGATCTTACACCTCAGTGCGGAGTCTGTCGAGGTAAAAGCTCAAGGTGCCCGCATATTCAAGAGCTTCATATTATCAAAGCAGGTCCAGGAAGCCGATGTGCTTATCTCTCTACCAAAACTCAAGACCCACGCGCTGACATTATTTACAGGTGGGGTGAAAAATAATTTCGGCTGTGTAACAGGTCTCAATAAAGCAAAAATGCATCTTCGGGCCCAGGATCCGGAAACATTTTCCCAGATGCTTGTGGATCTCCTTGGCATAGTGCATCCTGAATTGACCTTAATGGATGCAGTGGTTGGCATGGAAGGGAACGGGCCAAGCAACGGCACGCCAAAAAAGGTCAATGCAATTCTCACAAGTATTGACCCTGTGGCACTTGATGCAGTTGCCAGCAAGATGATAGGTATAGACCCGTTCATAGTACCTACCACCCGTCTGGCGCACGAACAGGGCATGGGAATAGGAGATATTTCCCGTATCGATGTACTTGGAGAGAATATTAAGGACATGCAAATTGAGGACTTCAAGCTTCCTTCCGGTACTGCATCTTTTTTCCGCGCCAGGGGTTTGATGCGTTTCCTTCGCGGAATGCTCGTGGCAAAACCTGAACTTGTAAGACAACAATGCAAAAAATGCTGGATCTGCATGGAACACTGCCCTTCAGGGGCGTTATCAAAAAAAGAAGGCTATCCTTCGTTTGATCATAAGAAATGTATCAGATGCTACTGCTGTCAGGAACTGTGCCCGAACGATGCCATTGAATTGAAGACACCAATTCTTGGCAGGTTTGTGAAATAACTAATAATTGAACTGATGTGAAATATTCATCTATCCGAATCATGAAAAATAATTTGTCTGATACTTTCAATATTATTTCTCAAAAATCCTAGCACATCTTTCAGATAGGGTTCCGTTCCTGCAACAATAACAGCACGATTTTTACCCCAGCTATTTATACAATCGTCAATCGGCTCTCCGTCACCCTTTATCCGATCCTTAGTCTCATAAATATTATCGACTGCTAGATGCAGATAGTAGCATTTGATATATTCTTTCCTCGTTGCCAGCAGCCATTTCAGGTCTTCTCTTTGGATCCAATCCTTTTTTCCCCTGTCGTGCAATTTTTCGCTTGCCATCAAAGTCCTGATTGACACATTCAAGTGCCCGCATACGAATATTTTTCTTTCTGTATTGTGATCTTCAAATTCCTTTGGAGGATTAATATCTTCCATGAAGCTATTGACATCTTCTGATATGGCCGAAGGTATTCCTGCCATTTCTGCTATTTTACCGTGTTCTGCATAGCCTGCCATTTTTTCCTTCACTTTCACTTCCCTATCACCTTAATCCGTAACTCTCCTTTTTTTACGTAATACTCAAATCAATCCCAAGTTTCTCAATCAATAAACGCGTCTTTTTTGGAATCTCAGAGATTACCCAATTATCCCCTATCTTAACATTGAACACCCT
>CABMII010000058.1 GCA_902386255.1 uncultured archaeon | reverse complement strand
TTTTATTATCCCCTCTATATTTTTAGATGGGATAATATCATAATTATATTTTACGGTTGATTTATGGAGTCTATGGCTGAATATGATCTTTTGTTCGGAAGTCAGGGTATTCGGAAGTACTGACATCATCACAAGTTATTTAATATACCATCCCCATTATGGATTACCTTCGCTATTATAAACAATAAAATAATGATAATCGGAGAAAATTAAATGGCAAAAATGCATACACGCAGAAAAGGAAAGGCAGGTTCCAAAAGACCAGTCAGGACCGAACCGCCAAAGTGGTCAAATTCAAATAAAGAAGAGATTGAAACATTAATTACACAGCTCGCATCGCAGGGAAAAAGCGGAAGCGAGATCGGCATGACTTTAAGAGACCGTTACGGTGTCCCTGATTCCAGTCTTGTAACCGGGAAAAAAATCGGGGCTGTCATGAAGGAAAAAAATGTGGCTCCCACCGTACCTGAAGATATTCATAATCTGATAGTAAATGTCCTTGAACTCAAGAAACACATAGACAGGAACCCCAAGGATGTACATAACAAGCGGGCTCTTAATAATATGGAATCAAAAATCAGGCGACTTCAAAAATATTATCACCGTGAAGGCGTGCTTCCGGCAGACTGGAGTTATTCCATCCAGAACGCTGAGATGCTGATTTCAAGATAAATCTCGATGAATGATGGAAATGAAAGCCTTGTTGAGCTTGAGGAGTTAAGCAAGCAGGCAGCAGATGCCATACTGGAAAATAAGATAGTCAGGCTTATTTCCCATAACGATGCTGATGGGGTATCCGCTGCCGGCATCATGTGCAATGCCTTGTACCGGAGCGGGATAATTTTCCAGGCTACTATTGTGAGCCAGTTTGACCAGTCGACAATCGAGTTAATAGAAAAAACATCCAGCGGAACTGTTATCCTGTGCGATATGGGAAGCGGCCAGATCGAACTTTCTGAAAAGATAAAAAAAGCTATTATTATCGACCACCACAAACCAACAGGGAAACTGGACCATGTTCATTTTAACCCCCATCTTGCAGGAATTGACGGGTCGTCTGAACTTTGCGCTGCCTGCGGAGCGTATATGGTGGCGCGGAAAATGGGCGAGAATACTGACCTTGCAGGGCTTGCGCTTGCCGGGGCAATCGGGGATAAGCAGCCAATGAAAGGCGGGAATAAATTCATCCTTGATGAAGCCATCGAAAAAAAGGCGGTAACTGTCAGGAAAGGGTTAAGGATGGGCGGCGACCCGGTTGAGGAATTACTGGAATACGGCTTTGAGCCCTATCTTGATATTACCGGAGACAAGGAAAAAATCAGGGAATTTCTCGATAAACTGGGAATAAAAGGCCGTTTGGCTGAACTTCCTGAAGAACGATCGATAAAGCTATCCACTGCTATTGTACTTAAACTTGCAAAGCATGGCAATGTCCCGGCTATCGATTCATTGATCGGCGATTGTTACACCCTGAACTATGAAGTTGTGCCTAATATCTACGATTTTGTAAATATCATGAATGCCTGCGGGAAAGATGAGAAAGCTGGCCTGGCTGTTGCGCTTTGTATGCGGGATGTATCGGCACTCGATGAAGCCAAGGCGATTACCCGCGAGCACCAAAAAAACCTGATCAGTACGATAAGGAAAGCGCAGGCGCACATCAAATCAGCGCGGAATTTCAGGTATGTGTTGCTTGACGATGCAGGCGGAACAGGAATAATCGCCGGCACCATGACCCGTTATCTCTATCCGGATAAGCCTTTTATTACACTTAACGAAGTCGAAGGAAAGATTAAGATTTCAGCCCGCGGGACAAGGAAACTAGTATCTGCGGGTCTTGACCTTGCCGCAGCAATGCGCGAGGCATCCGCATCAGTGGGAGGAATGGGTGGAGGCCATGATGTCGCTTCGGGCGCTACAATACCAAAAGGGACTGCGATGAAGTTCATCGATATCGTGGATTCAATTATCGAAAAGCAGTTGAAGGCAAAAGTATGATGAGAATTAAAGGAAAATTGACCTTGAAAAGCGAAAAAACCGATGAGTTTGTCAGCGTCATTGCCCGGTCCCTGGCGCCTGATAATGTTTCTGGGATAAAAACCATAGTCGATGGAGATTCTGTTACAGTAATTTTCGAAGGAGATAAGGTTGGTACGATACTTGCTTCTGTTGATGATTATCTCATGAATGCGAAGATAGCGAGTGATATGCTAAAGATTAAGTGAACTTATTCCACAACAATCCCCGCATAACCCACTACCGCCGCAAGATCACCTGTTGTATCGCCGCTCGTGCTGTATTTGAGCAATGTGGCTCTCTTCGCGCCGAGGTTTTTCGTTGCCGTAAGCATCGCCGAGATTGGGCCGTATCCGCAGACGCTTGCGTTGCGCTCGTATAATTTGCGGTAAAAACCCGGAACATCGAATTCAAGGATAGATTTGATATAATACGCATCATTTTCCCGCGCCACTTTATCAGGTTTGTAATGGGTGAAATCGCTTGATGCTATTATTATGACGTTCTTTTTGACCTTGCGCACCGCCTCAACCAGTTCCATCCCTACATCTAGCGCCGTCTCTTCATCCTGCATTCCCATGCAGATGGGGACAATACTGAAATCCCTGAACCTGTGCTGCAAAAAAGGAAGCTGCACTTCTATAGAATGCTCGTATTTATGGGCTGTCTCATCAAGATCGATTATCCTTTTAGGAAGCGCCTTGATGAACTCAGTGTCGGAGCCGACTTCGCCCAACGGCGTGCTCCATGATTCACTGGAAACAGATACAGGTGAGCCGTATCCTGTATGATTCGGCCCCAGCATCACGAAAGTATCGGTTTTGGGTAATGCTGAATATACAAATGCTGCTGTACTTCCTGAATAGATATAACCGGCGTGGGGCACCACGGCCCCCAAAACCGGTTTTTCGCCCTGCGGAACACCTTCAAAGCACCTGCTGATTTCCCGGTCGAGGTCGTTTTTACTGCGCGGGTAGAACTGCCCCGATACTGCAGGTGCTCTCATATCCTTTTATAATTCAGCTTCGAAATCAGCAACTGTATGAGTTATTGAATCTCCTCTTTCCTCAAGCGTCTTCTTTGCAAGCAGCCAGTATATTAATGCCAGGGCTTTTCTTCCCTTGTTATTTGTGGGAATTACAAAGTCAACGTTTGACGTCGAATTATTGGTATCACAAAGACCAATGACAGGTATACCGATATTAACCGCCTCATTCACTGCCTGCATATCCCCTGAAGGGTCTGTTACTACAAGGATATCGGGTTCTATGAACAAATGCAACTTGGGGTTTGTCATAGTCCCGGGAATGAACCTGCCTGTTACTGCTCTTGCTCCTATTACTTTTGCGAACATTTCGGACGGGTAATGACCGTATTGCCTTGCCGAAACCACCAGTATTTTTTGCGGGTCGTATTTTGCAAGCAATTTCGCTGCAAGCCTTATCCGCTGGTCTGTTGCCTGTATATCAAGGACATATAAGCCGTCTGTCCTTACGCGATATACAAACCGCATCATTTCTTTTGTCTTTTGCTGTGTTCCTATATGAATTCCCGCTGTGAGATACTCATCCTGGGGAATAATAGATTCATAACCTGTATCCTGTTTTACATCCTGTTTGATATCAATGACATTTTCCATTTCAATCACACCTTAAGCTGCTTTTTTCATAGTTTTTACCGCTCTTTTCACCGTAATGGGGATTACGCCTTGTTCCAGTTCCATCATTGCAATATTGATGGGTTCGCCCCTGCCTATATCTATCAATACCGGAGCACCCAGAGAAATCTGAAGCGCTCTTGCACCGATAATCCTGGCGCGCTCATATCGTGTTAATTTAGTTTCACTCACCTGCGTCACCTCAAAAACAATACCCGAAAGTTTAATAAATGTATTTTATTTTGTCCTCGTATTCAAATACGAGTCATTTTTTTCCCAGAGTCCCTCTGAGAGAGGTTCATGTTCTATTCCTTTGCCGTGTCCTGAGAAATGGGGTTGTTGAGATTTGAACTCAAGTCACGGCGTCCCGAACGCCATAGGATGGACCAGGCTACCCTACAACCCCTCCTCACTGGTACGGTGCAAGCAGGTCCACCAGCTCTACATGAGTCAGCAGCATTCGCCTGCAGCAGTATCGTTCGATTCCAAGATCGTCGAGTACTTTACCTGCGTCTTCAGTTTCGATTCGTTTCTTATATTCATCCCATACGCTGGAGATGACTTTACCGCATGAAAAGCATCGTACCGGTATCATTATTCACCTGTATGATTTCTGTCTTCTCTTTCTTGCCCCGCGGCCGCCGAATTTCTTGGGCAGCATGTAGCGCGTGTCATTTACGAGCAAACTCCTGTCATACTGTGCCATTGCATCGCGCAGTGCCATATCGTTTGTCCATTCCACAAGACCTCTTGCAATAGCCGTTCGCACAGCGCCTGCCTGCCCGAAAATGCCGCCGCCGTGTACATCTATATCAATATCCACGGTCGGGACAACATTGCCTGCAAAGTCAAGTGGTTCTGACATTTTAAGCCTGATCAATTCAGGTTCTATGATTTCCATGGGTTTCTTATTCACCCTTATGCGACCTTTTCCTTCCCGTATTGTTGCACGGGCAATTGCGGTTTTTCTTTTTCCTGATGAGTTAACGATTTTCATGCAAACTCCTAATATTTTGACCCTAATTTCTTGCTCAATTCGCCAAGCACGGTGTAATTACTGGTGCTCAGGCGCATGATACTTGCTTCTTCAAGCGTACCTGCCTGTTCTTTACTCAATTCAGGCGGAACGCCGATATAAACTTTCAACCGGTTATATGCTTCCCTTCCGGTCATCTTTGTATGGGGAATCATGCCGCGGATAGTCCTTGATACTATCTGGTCAGGACGTCTCGGGAAACGAGGGCCGAACTCGCGTGAACCGCGGTCGATATATCGCCTGTAGCGGTTAAATGTGGTGTCCTTCCTTCCCGATATGATAGCTTTTTCAGCATTGATGATTCTGATTTCTTCACCGTTTAACAATCGCTGCGCGACTGTACTTGCCATTCTTCCAAGAATAAGATTGCTTGCGTCTATGACTGCCATGTTATCACCCTATTATCCTTACCCTGGAACCTTCCGGGTTCTTGCTCATTAGCTCTTCTATGGTGAGACAGGAACCTCCTGCCGCTGTTATTTTGTTCTTTGCGCTTCCGCTAAAGATCATTGCCGCCACTGTCAACTGGTGGTTCAATTCGCCTGCACCGAGCACTTTCCCGGGAACAAGTATCAAATCTTTTTCTTTAGTGTAACGATTTATCCTGCTTAGATTGACTTCAGGATAATTCCTTGTAGGGCACTCAAGCCTCGTTGCAATATCCCGCCAGAGAGGCACTTGCTTTTCCCTTGACTGTTTTTTAAGACCGGATATCAGGTCTAATATTCGTGGGTTTGTTTTATAATTATTTTTCATTTTGTTCCTCCGTAAGACCATTATAAGGTCCGACTCACGCAAGAATGCGTTCGGTTTTAAACCATGCGCCGCAAGCAGATGCTTGCTACGGTTTTAATAGAATCACAAAAAATGATTCAGAGTCCTTAAGCAGTTTCATGTTACATAAAGGTAACGCAATTGAAAACGAGCAAATGCTAATATGCCTGCAACAGCACTTGCAAGCGTGTGGGTTACTCCTGCACCTGAGGCGTCGCGCCTGGAAAGTATAATATTCCTATCATTGCTGTTCCATCCTTTTATAGTTCTTCGTTAATTCATGCACATGATGGATGGAAAACAAGGGTAATTTTATCAGGCAAAACCCAAAATCAAATAGCAGAGCGTAAATTCTCATATTAAATAAACCCGTAACGATAGTTATATATACCTTAGCGTCAGACATAGTGTCAGACAAATGGCGGACAACTGGCGTACGGATGGTACACAGGTGGTCGTCATCAACCTCCCAGAGGGAGATACCAAGAAAATGCAAAGAGTAACACTAAGGCTCCCGGAACAGCAATTAAAAATGATCGACATGTTGGTGGAATATGGTGAATTTCCGTCCGCAAGCGAAGCAATCAGGACGGCTATCAGGGATTTAATCGATCAGCGAAGCGAAAAATTGGTTGGCAGGATGCAATTATTTGAGAAAGCGCAGGAGCAATCAAAGAATGTTGACACGTTCTTGCGCCTGAAAGAAGAACAATAATCCGAGGGGATAAATATGGAATCATTTGTACAAGATGCACTTAAAATGGCAGAAAAAGAACAACTGTTCAAACAAGCGGCAACAGGCGGAGCTGAAGAAGTTGATGAATTCGGAACACCAAAAATCGTTGTAGTGGGTTGCGGGGGGGGCGGAAACAACACTGTGAACCGTCTCTACAACATCGGCGTAGCCGGAGCAGAAACCATTGCGATAAACACAGACAAAATCCACCTTGACATCACTCAGGCGGATAAGAAAATCCTGATAGGCAAATCAATAACCAGGGGACTTGGAGCAGGCGGATTCCCGGAAGTCGGAAAAAGAGCTGCCGAACTTGCAAGGGGAACACTCGAAGATGTGCTGAAGGACGCTAACCTGGTATTTGTGACAGCAGGCATGGGCGGCGGAACAGGAACAGGTGTTGCACCGGTAGTTGCACAGGTTGCAAAAGACCAGGGTGCAATCGTTATCGGCATGGTCACAAGCCCGTTCAAGGTCGAGAGATCAAGGATGTTCAAGGCCGAAGAGGGACTTGATGAATTGAGAAAAGCCGCTGATACCGTGATCGTACTTGACAATAACAGACTGCTTGATTACGTGCCCAACCTCCCGATTGACCAGGCATTCTCTGTAATGGACCAATTAATATCAGAGACCGTGAAGGGTATTTCAGAGACCATAACACAGCCGTCATTAATCAACCTTGACTACGCAGATGTCAGGGCTATAATGAAAGGCGGAGGGCTTGCAGTTATGCTCGTCGGCGAAGCAAAAGGACAGGACAAGGCAAAAGAAGTTGTACGCGCTGCATTGAACCACCCGTTGCTTGATGTTGATACAAATGGCGCAACTGGCTGCCTGCTGCATATCACAGGCGGAACAGACATGTCGCTTCACGAGGCAGAGTCCATCGCCTCTTCATTGACATACGAGCTTGACTCACACGCCAATGTTATCTGGGGTGCAAGAGTAAAGAAGGAGTATGAGGGTAAAGTCCGCTGCATGGCCATAATGACCGGTATCCACTCAGCCCAGATAATGGGGCCGAAAGGCGAGAGCATGCCTGTAAGCCGCAGCACTCCGGTCGAGGAGAGAGTCCCGGTAAGCAGCAGGAATTCCGGCAGAAACAGCCGCTCCATAATCGACCAGATAATGTGAGAACATGAAGTGCAAACACGCAAATTGTAATTGCATGGTGCGCATCATCACGCAGGCATGGGAAGAGATACGCGCCTGCGAGCATGGCGTATCCTGCACTTATAATAACAAACAGGTACTAAAGGCATAAATCCGACAAAAATATTGTCGGATTTTCTTTTTTTATTTAACTTATTAAAAAAAATATTACTTCTTTGCTTTCGGCCTTGCCTTTTCTTTCTTGCCTTCTTCTGCTTCTTCGCCGGTCTTCTCTTTCTTGGGGAATATCTCACTCAACGGCTTCGGGCCATATTCTTCAACAACCGTATTTATCTGTGCGATATCCGAGGATATTTCCCGCCCGCGCATTGACTTTCGTTTCTTGACACCATCGGATTTGGGTATATATCCAATACCTCCGGCAACGAGAATCTTTCTTCTTGCCGGCCCGGGTAAATCGCCTCTCATGGCAAACCCGTCTTTATCGGTTCCGCCTGTTATCTTAAGAGTATATCCTGCCAGACCTGCAACGTCTCCGCTTACGACATCTCCGATGTTCTTCCCGATCAATTTAGTGGCTGCAGCGCCGGTAACGGCTACCTGATATGCCTGTGTGCTCTTGCTGTCCGAAACAACAACTCTGAAATCTACCATTGTTTATATTCTCCTAATTTAATAATAATTATATCGAATATTATAATTCTTGACCTTACTTGCAGTTAATATACTTAAATTTATTGTAAACGGCAGTACTTCCGAGTTAGCTTAGTTCCGAACAAGCTACTCTGAATACTCTATTTAACCTCAAATCAAATACTTCTATTTTCCATCACAAAACGAAAAATGAGACTCTTTTGCATTTATTTTTGTA
>CABMII010000057.1 GCA_902386255.1 uncultured archaeon | reverse complement strand
TTTCAGATTGTTTTCCCTTAGCCAGGTCCTTGCCTGTTCCCTTGTGAATAATTTTGCCATGTTGTCTCAACTCCTATAATATTTGCTCTACATTATAGAAGTTTCAACAAAATCGGTTACACTCCCGTTAAACCCGTCCGTATTCATCCTCGAATCTCTCAATATCATCCTCTCCCACATAATCGCCAAGCTGCACCTCTATGATTTCAAGCGGGATTGTCCCTGCATTTGATAAACGGTGCTTTACCTTAGCCTTTATGAAAGTACTTTCTCCCTCTTCCAGACGTTTTTCTTCACCATCGACATGCACCTGTGCTATTCCTTTTACCACTATCCAGTGTTCGCTCCTGTATTTGTGCAACTGGAGACTGAGTTTCTTTCCAGGCGTGACCCTTATATTTTTTATTTTGTGTCTCTGTGATGTTTCAAGAACAGTGTACGAACCCCACGGCCTGTACACAGTCTGGTGAAGGAGTGCCCTTTCATCTTTCTTTTCTTTAAGCGCTGTAACTATTTCCTTGACTTTCTGGGAACTTTTCCTCGGGCATACAAGCAGCGCATCAGCTGTGTCCACCACGACCATATTATTAACATCGATAAGCGACACGGCTTTGTCCTTTTTGGAATAAATCAAGTTGGCGGTGGAATTTATCGAGATATCCTCGCAGTTATAGATGGCATTCCCTTTTTCATTCTTTTCAGATTCCGCATACATGGAATCAAAATCTCCAAGGTCGCTCCATTTGTATCCAAGCTTCACAACTGCCACTCTTCCCGATTTTTCCATGATGCCGTAATCAATTGAGATGGAGGGAAGGTTCCGGTATATCTGACTGATATCACTGCCGGGTTTGAAGGCAGTAAAAATATCAGGTGAATGGGTTTTAAGTTCTTTGAAAAATAGTTTTGTGTTGAAAAGGAACATGCCGCTGTTCCAGAGACAACCTTCCTCGATATACTTTCTTGCAGCCTCAAGTCCGGGTTTTTCCATGAATTTGAGAACTTTCCGGGCATTTTCCAGATTTCCCCCGGGTTTTATGTAGCCGTAGCCTGTGTGAGGGAAGGCCGGAGCAATCCCGAAAGTAACAAGATATTCCCCGGATAGTTTTTCCGCCTCTCTTATCGTATCCATGGCATCCATGTCTAGTACGTGGTCAGAGGGGAACACGCCGACTGCGCATTCACCGAATCTTTTTTCTATCTCACTCATTCCAAAACATATCGCAGGAAGGGTATTTTTCCCATGCGGTTCAATAAGGACATGGTCTTCCGGGAAATCATAGCCGAGCTCTTCGATTTGTCCTGTAACATAGAATTTCTGGGCATCAGTCGTGACGACGAATATTTCGGTGATGCCCGATATCCTGAGGCACCGCAGCACAGTATTCTGGAAAAGCGAGTTTTTACCAAGTTTCAGGAACTGTTTGGGGTACTGTTCCCTGCTCAGTGGCCAGAGGCGTGTGCCAGACCCGCCTGCAAGTATTATGGATTTTATGTTTTCATCTCCCTTTTCACAATATGACCTATCAAATGTCTCATGTTACTATCTCTTCAACTCTTTCCTGCTCGATAGCGCGCCTTATCTCCATCGCCATTCTTCGCCCCGTGCTCATGGGTTTGCGCCACAGTGTATTGCCGTACGGGTGACCCACGGACACATGCACATTCGTGCCCCCGCCCACACGCGGCGCCACGTCGTATACATAAAAATTCAGGTCTTTGTCCACGCAGGTCTGGAGGCAGAACGGGCCGATAATTCCCGGTTTATAATATTTCTGAGTAGCTTCAACGTATTTTTCTGCAAGTTCGAATGCGTCTTCCAGCAAGGATTCACGAAGCGTGGCCGAGTTGTGCCCGCATACGGTGTATTCAGGCATAAGTTGCCGCTCATTCAGCGTCATCTGCTGCGGCGCAGGTAATCGTACATGCCCGTCAAGACTTGTCTCAAAGCGCCAGTCGATGCCGAGGAGTTCAATTTTGCTCATCTCCTCCTCTATTGGTGAATAGAACATGTCGAGGTTAAAAACAGGTCCGATGATGTATCGCTCTATCCTTGCTTCCGAAAGAGCCTCCCGTGTGATAACTCCCTGTTTCAGGAACGCCTCTGATTTTTTCTTGAATTCCTGAAATGATGCCGCTGTGAAGAACCCGCGTTCAAGTTTCTTTACTGCATGGGGCAGTTTAACCATAACGAGGCTGTCGATATCTTCCGGTTTTTCAATTTTTTCAGGGAATGGAAGACACGCTTTTTCAAGCAGCCAGTAATAATCCCGTTCAATCCCGCGTTCTTCGCTCCTGAGCAGGTTCCGGCTCCCGAACATCGGGACCTTGAAATTGTCTTCAATTTCATCTATTCCGCAATAAGAAGTGAACGAACGGTTCGGAATAAAAATCGTGTTTTTATCCCGCAATTTCTCCTGGTTTTCGGATTTTAATATTTCATTGAATTTATTATAAACATCGGCGCTGTCCACTATCCCGCGGGTGAGTTTCCCTTTTTGCCTCTGCGCCTTAAAGTATTCTGTATAAGTCTTCTCCCGTCCCTTTTCGCATACAGCATGAGTCCTGAATCCCTCTTCAACAGCCCCATCGCAAACGTCGAGAGCAGAGTGGGACGCCAGCACTCCAACCGTGGCTTCACTCAAATCGTATCCATATAAAACATCTATTATTTCCTTTCTATCAATCATATTCACCTGTAGGTCTTTTACGTCTATGAAGGTTACGATTTTGGAAACTGCACTTCATTATTTTTTGGTTCGGCAATAATAATGTTAGCGCGCCCTTTTTTGATTTTTTTGATTAAACCCCTGTTTTCCAGGTCAGCTATCATCAGGCTGACCTTTGCCTCTCCGTATTTTACCTCTTTTCTCAAATCCCTCTGGGTTACCCTGCCGCCTTTTTTCAGTATCAGCTCATAAATCTCGTGCAGGTCTTCCGGCAATTCTGTGCTTTCGGTTTTTGCCATGTTTTCAGGAGGAATCTCAATGGCTTCTTCAGCGCCCTGTTCTTTCGGTTTATTTTTCTTTTTCCTCAGCCATAAAAGAATAAAGAAAGCGGCGAACACGAGGATTATGGTAATTATATAATATCTTTGATTGGAGTCGCTTTTATCCAGACTGCTTGTCAGGTTTATGTCGCCAAGATATTCAAAATCGGTAGGTGGAAAGAGCAGGAGGTCGTGGGTGAAATTCCCTTCCTTGTCTATTTGAATTTCCTCATCTGCGGTATATTCAAGGATATCGTTGTGATAGTACCTTGCCTTGATTAAATAACTTCCAGGTGTAAGATTGAATGAATAAGTTCCTGTTGTAGCGAGCACTTTCTGTGCCGGTGTGGAGTTCACCTCTACCCATGTGTTCTTAAGCGGGTTGTCAAAATCCGACCATTCATAAATAGTGCCGTACACTGTTGCCGCCTGTGCACAGGCAATAAGGCTGGTCATTAACAGGATTATAAGAAAAACCCGTTTTTTCCTAGACACATGATTCTAATTTTAAAGTATGGTATATATAGATTAGTATAAAGTTAAAAAAGCATTTATAAAGGTTTATAAAGGATTCAAAAGCCTACAAAAGGCTGAATTTTTTGTCATATAAAAGTATGCTTATCTATTCTGTGATTGAAGTATCAGCAACCAACCGCCGAATAAGTCGGCGATTAAAAAATATAAGGAGGCAATAAAATGAAAAATGGACAAAGGTTCAGTATATTAACGTCGCTTATTGCAGCGTTGTTTATACTGAGCATGTTCTCGGTAGCCGCTGTGGCTCAAAACCCGAACGGTAAAGAGAAATCTGCAAATCAAAAACCACAAATGAACGTGAATCCGGCAAGTTTTGGAAATACTGCTCAACTATTTGACAATGCAAAGACACAGTTCGAGAATGCATTAAAACAGTTCAATGCAAAAAAGGATGCAGCATCAAAGCAAGACCTGATACTCAAAACTCAGGATTATCTTGAAAAAGCAATAGACCGAATAGTTTTACAACTCGATGTCGTTAAATCAAGGATAGAAAATCCTGGAAGTCAAGGGGTAATCCCATTTAATGTTTCTAACAATATCGATGCTCATGTAGCCGAACTGGAGCAGCTAAGAACAAAAGTGCAGCAGGATAACACCACCAGTGAGTTAAGCGCTGACAATATAGGGTTAAAGAAAATATATGCCAACATCAGTCTGGAAAATCGATACGACTATGAAATACTGCTTGACAATAGAATAAATACATTCATTTCAAAATCAGATAACGTGACAGCAAGGCTGGATGCAGCAATTCAGAACCTTAACAACAAGAGCAAAGATACATCCGCCCTTGTGGCAATTCGGGCAAATTTCACGAATCTGATGCAGGAAGCAAAAGCAGACCAGCAGAATACAGACACCCTGTTATCGACCCATGCAGGATTTGCTGCATCTGGCATGGTTATAAACAATACGGATGCCAAGGCTTTCCTAAAGCAGGTGGACGATTCTCAAAGAGGAACCATCAAAATATTGAAAGATGCCGCCAGGCAACTGCAGGAATTCGTCGGGGATTACAGAAGACTTTCGGGTGGGAATGCCGTTACAGGTCAGCCGAATAACCAGGTGAATGAACGAAATAGAAGAACCCTTGTTATGGGAACAGGCACACTAATAGCCAATGGCAGCGGCAGGGCAGTAATCGAAGGAAATGTCACCATTACGCTGTCTGGAATAAACGATGTTTTGCTGGCTTCACATAATTCTGCCGTTACCACAGACGGAGGGACAAACCAGACTCTCGGCAACGGACAGGTCCAATACCAGGGATTTAACTCAGCAACAATAAGTGGCGACAACATCAGAATCGCAATATCAGGCAACAATATCAATCTAACTGCCACAGGCACTAGTGCAGCAGTTCTTAACGGTAATGGAACATATAGTGTTGAAAATAATTTCAGTGTGAACGGTCAATGGAAGAAAGGAGGTTAAAACGTGAAAAGTATATATATTCTCCTGGTGCTCATAACCGCAGCATTAACTTTAGGCTGCGTGGGCAATAAACCATCTGAAGTAACACCCACTGCCACCCCGGCAGAAACATCAGTATCCCCAACCGAAACACCTGCCTCTGCTGCAGTAACTACAACCCCTTCAGGCAGTGACCAGTTCGGGACGCAAAGCGACATTAATGCAATAGATTCGCTGACCAATGACTCGAGTATGGATATTCCCTTATCCGATTTAACAATCTGAAGGTAAGCGCATTTGCGTTTACCCTTTTTTTATTCCCGGGCTGTGTATATCCAAGCAAAATTATGGGAATAGAATTAATTGTGCTCGTCATTGCTGATAGGGCGGGCATTAAACCAACATTATATAAACCATCAAGTATAATTTATTCGTGGATGCATACATCGGAGGTGAAATTATGGTACGATTAGAACGAGAGGGAAACTCATTCGTACTCATAACCGGACAAACTCAAAAGCAGGATACCAGCATTTTAATCCGTGCTATCTCAGAGCTTCAGAAAAATTCCCCTGACCTGGTCAGGATAAAAGAAGGGCTCCTTTATCTTGACAATTCTACAGGAATTGATATCAGGAAGGAGATTAAAAGCCTCATGCAAAAAGCACTGGAAAACAATGTTGTGCAAACAGGTTTATAATTTCATGACAATACTTTATTGATGCCGAAATTGTTCCTGGTTCCTGTCATCAGCGTATTTGATGTCCACGATGCTGTTGTAAGGGATTGGCTCAATAATATTGATGACACGGCTATTTTCCTTCATCTCGATTATCCTTTCAAGCTTCCGCGATATTTCCCTGAGAACGGAAGACGCGCCATTTTGTGCGCAGATGATATTCACAGGGAAGTGCTTTCTTTGCTGGATATTATTGACCCGCAGGCAGTTTTTCTTGATATTCCAGCCGACCTCCACGAACTTGAGAATAAGTACAATAAAAGACTGATATCACCCCATGAATTCTGGGCACAGTACTATGAAACAGTTTCTGCTGATATAGATGGACCGGCAAGAACCCTTTACAGGATTTATATAGATGAGATTGTGGATAAGAATACAAGGCTTATCGAAAGTAAAGACAGGCTTCCATTAAGCGTTGTTTTTTATGGTCTTGATACGAAATCCAAAGAGGATTTTTTTACTATATATGAAGACATTTTTGAAAAGGACGGGGAATTCCTGCTGCAAGCCGCAAGGGCTGTTAATGAATTGATGAACTTGCGCGAAAAACCAAAACATCTCTGGTACAGCCCATTGAAAGCCGGGCAAATTGCAATCTCTTACGAAGAAACTGAAAAATTCTATAACGAGCTTTTAAACCGGCTTGGGAGACTTCTTAAATTCAAAGTCAGGGATTATATTGTTAAAAGCCTGAGCCTGCAAGCCCGTGCATTTGTATCATCGTATGAAAGATTCCTGGATTATAAGATCAAAGTTGATGAAATAAAAATCTCAAATATAATCGAAGGTTTGAATGTTTTAACAGCCCAATCTGATTATCCCGCTATTGCGGTATTATGCGAGCCCCTGCACTATTCTGCTTTATTGGATTCATTAAGAAAGGATAGAAACCTGAATCAAAGAGGTATCACGATTGAAGAACCCGATATCTCTTCACTGATGGGTAAAATAAAACCATTTATCCAGAAGAACAGGATAATGCAGAGTAACTATGATATGGCTTTGAACATTCTCGGAAGGGAAAAAGCAAGAATATACGACACCCCAAATGCGATTCTTGTTCCTAGAAGTTATGATTTATTAAAATCGCCCATATAATAAGAACAATCGTACCGAATATTATGAAGCGGGTGAAGGACTTTTTTATCAATTGCATAAGTTCAGGCGGCCCTGACCATTTTACAAGTATCATCTTATTGCCAGTGCTTATTATACTCGCAAGGACGGCGGTTATTGCCGCCGTATTATATGAGACATTATGGTTAACAGCAAGCGCCGTCACTGATGCGGTTACTACTGCGCTGCTTATAAATCCCCCCAGCGCAATCGCATAAACTCCTGCAGCACCTGCCCACAGGTAGGCGAATCTTGAAATAAAAGATAATGCTGTGAACCCGAAGGCGAATTTTATAGCCGGGGACAGTGCAAACGGGGACTGCAATTGTATGGTCTCGCTTGAAACCACGTGGCCTTTTGATTTAATAACTGCGGCTGCAGCAAACAGGATAATTACAATCTGCACGGGCGCCATCAATAAAAGCACTTTTCCGCTGGGGTCAACAATGAAAGCTATGACCATGTTCCTCGCCAGCATCGCGGCATTTGAGAAGATAATCCCGAGGTAACTGGATTCTATCAACTCGGTTCTTTTTTTTGCCATCGCCGCAAGGGCGCCTGTCGTTGCCTCGCTGTTCACAAGCCCGCCAAGCATCCCGGAAACAGGTATTCCGCTTTTTGTCCCGAGCTGTTTCATGATGACAAAGCTGACGAAGCTGATAGTCGCCACTATTATCACAATCAGGAGAATCGTCCTCGGATTAATTACACCCATGAATAATTTATCCGGTGTAATGGGATAGAGTATGAAAACAACCGCAAGAAACCGGACGCCGCTTAAGATTTCATCATCCGTAAGATTGGTAGCAAATGAATGAAGGGGTTGTTTTTCTGCAAGGAGGAGTGTAATAATCACGGCCCCTGCAATGGCAGGAATATAGAATTCATACGTTATTAAGACGCCAAGCAAAAACGTACAATATAATGCAATCGGACCTGTTATTCCGGGCATTTTCAATATTACATTTTTTATGTAAATGTATATTGCAGATACTATTGCAAAAAACGCAAGTGAAATGAGAAGGATTCCAGGAACGATTTTCAATGCCAGGTACGAAGAAACCATTCCCGCGATACAGGCAATAGTAAAAGAACGAATCCCGGCTATCAGTTCCGTTTTTTCAGGGCGCCTGTGTTCTCTTTCAATGCCGATGAGAATCCCGATAAGCGTAGCCAATGCTAATTTTTGGAAAAAATCGAAATTGACATCCATATTGCTTAATGACGGCGCTACCAGGTCGATCATTGATAATCAATTATTAATAATTTTCAAAATACTTATGTCCTTTCATAGGATTCGCGGTTGTTTTCCCGGCGGCTATAAGAAAGATAATATTATTAGAGAACGTTACTGGAAGATATGAAAGTGGTAATATCTATAGGCGGGTCGGTTCTTGCACGCGAATTAAATCCTGAAAAATTCAAAAGCTATGCGGAGATGTTAAAGGAGCTTTCAACGAAAAATAGTGTATTCGTTGTCACTGGGGGCGGAAAAGCGGCGCGCGATTATATTAATGTTGCAAGAGGACTCGGGGCTGATGAAGCGACCTGCGATCTCCTGGGAATAGAAATAACCCGTATAAATGCAAGGCTCCTGATTGCTGCTCTTGGCGAGGCGGCATACCATGAGCCGCCTCTTGATTATAACCACGCGAAAAAGGCAAGCTTAAGCGGCAAGATTGTTGTCATGGGCGGGGTTGTACCAGGACAAACCACGGATGCAGTATCGGCAGTCCTTGCTGAATACATCGGCGCTGACCTTCTCATTAATGCAACATCCACCGATGGCGTTTATACATCTGACCCGAAGAAAAATAAGGACGCCAGGAAATTTGAAACCATGACACCCGGGCAGCTCATCGAGGTTGTAATGAAGACAGAAATGGTTGCGGGTGCAAATTCGCCTATTGACCTGCTTGCAGCCAAAATCATAGAACGCAGCAATATCAAGACCATTGTGTTAAACGGGGAATCTCCTCAAAATATCTTTGATGCAGCTTATGGTAACCATAAAGGCACGGTGATTGAAAAAAATAGAGCGCATGCAGGTCCAAAAAAGAAAAACGACACAGAAAAGGATGCCTGTAATCTTGGTTATTTCAGTACTAACGGCTGTGATTCATGATTCTGTTATCAGTAAAGATTTTGAATCCAAAAATTAATAGGAGAAAATATGCTTGAAAATATATTCAAGGGATTTTCCTTCATAAAGGAGAGTTTCAGTTTGATTGCAAAAGATGCCGAACTTATCAAACCCTCAATTTATTCAATATTCGCAGCAATATTTTTTACAATCTTTTCTGTTATCGTTCTTTTTTTTCTGCAACCTGTGATGCCGACTGGGATATTTTACATCCTTGTTTTCCTCGTTCTTCTCGGGGATTATTACATTTCTTACTTTTTCACAGGCATGACCGCTTTCCTTGTGTATGATTTCTTCAAAGATGGCAAAGCCACCATGTCCGATGCATGGGCTGCAACGAAAAAGAATGCACTGACATTATTTTATTTAAGCATAATCTCAGCTATCATATACATCATTACAAGCGTCCTTCGAAGACGGGAAAGAGAAAGAGGTGGTGTTGGCGGCGGAATTACAGACATGATTCTTGGATTTATCGAATCTGTCTGGACTGTGGCGACCTATTTCATCATCCCTGCTATTGTGATAGAGGACAGAGACATAAAAGGCGCAGTCGCAAGGGCTGCTGATATCATGAAGAAGAATCTTCTACCCATCGGTGTGGGTGAGATTGCTGTTGGGCTCGTAACGGGTATTCTTTCCTTCATCGGAATAATTGTCGCTATCATTATCGGAGTAATGTTATTCACTGCTATTGGCGCTGTAACCGGCGCGCTGGTCGCGATACTGGTTGCTGCGGTGCTGATTATCCTGGTAGCGGCGCTGTCCATGTATATCACCACGGCTTACCATACCTGCCTTTTCCTGTGGGCAAGGGATGTTGAGAGTGCAAAGCTCGGCGCGCCGGGAACAGTAAGACCGCCGGTGCCGATTGCGAATGCGATGGGCGTGTGAAAAGATTTTAAAATCTATACTTGATGTTGCTTATCTGGCTATTCTGTTAATCGACCCCGATTATTCTTTGTATCTCTGCGATTCTATCTGGATTAATTCTAACATCCAGACCATGTCCCGTTGGATAAGGTAGCACAAGTCCAGTTTTTATCATATTTTCAAGACTGTCTTTTGCCTCACCTCTAAGATGTTTGGGGATTCCTTTTAGTGCATTTTCAAATGGTGTATGGCGTTTTCCTATGTAACCGTGTTTATATAGATGCTTGAGAATAGCGATTTTAGTTTTGTTAGAATCATTCATTATTATCAACTCCTATTTTTTGTATAAATTTCAACATTTTTATATCATAAAAATTTATCAGATAATTTTCTAAATCAATTAAAGTTGAGGGTTTTCTTATAGATAAGCAGGCAAATCCATTATCCATCTCTACATGATAGAATTGGCGTCCGATAGTGAACTCAACTGTTTTTAATGATGCGTAAACTATCTTAACATTCTTATCACATAGTCTATAAAGATTACTTCACGTTAAATCCACAATCTTTAATGGAAATCACTTATCATCATAGTTAGAACTATGTCCACAAGCCTTTCGGCTTGCGAATATGACAACTTGAACGATTGACTTTTTATGAAAGTCGTTTTTAGCCGTCCAGATACCGAGCATTCGGCATTGGTGTGCTCTCAGGCACACTTGAGGATTTTTTCTTCCTCACCCTATACTATGCCATTATCTACAATCAATAAGCGTAGACATTGTGATAAAAGTAGCAAAAAGCATAAGTTTATATATTAATTACCCATAATCAATCTGCACTTAGCGTTTCCTATTGTAAAATTCTATCTACTGATAGAATTATGTATACATTCGTTATGCAGATACTTAATATTACTATGAGTTATAATTCAAGAGGTACATCCACTAAAACAAGGATTGAAACTTCCCGCATGGTCACACTCTCGGACGGATTGAAGATTTTTTCTCATCAATAGAGACTTAACTTTAAAAATATATGTATCAACAGGCTTGATTTTTGCATGAATATATAGTAAAAAATCATCTGATTTTTGGGAGAGTCTATATTTTTAGACATCCAAAGTTAGATATAAATACAACCAACGCCTAAGTTGTAACCATGTTCACTGAAATCTTCGGAGACAGTCCGCAGGTAAAGGTATTAGACCTCCTGATAACGCAGGACGATATGGAATACACTAAAAAAGAAATAGCAGAATGCGCAGACGTAGGACGCTCTACG
>CABMII010000056.1 GCA_902386255.1 uncultured archaeon | reverse complement strand
ATATATTTATCGGCGGCTCTTCGGCAAGTTTTGGTTATTTCAGCGGAAAAATAGACGAAGTAAAAATCTACAACCGTTCTTTGAGTGCGAGCGAAATAACTGATGAGTATTTGCAGGGAACATAAATATCATACCGGGGGGAATGAAAAACCTCGTCACCGCCCAGATTTTAGAGCAGCTGAAAAGTCGTGTCGATATCGAGGTTGTTTTTGACACGTTCAAAAATGTGTTGAACGCTGCATAAAAAGGGAGAGTTACTGTTTAACCTTGCCAAGTTCTACAAATGGTATTCTTGTTCAAAATAGGTCAACGATGCACGCAACCTAATGCCTGCGGTCACGACTCAGACGGCACGGGTGAATGAAGGTTCAAAAATTCATTCAACTTAAAAAATAAAACTTTCCGAAAGATTTCAAGTCATTACTCTCTCAAATCCATAACCCTTATATTAAAACGAAAACAAGTATAAACCATGGCGGGGGAAATTCCGGATATATCAAACAAGGCGATCATTGGGGCGGATGACCCTACAAAAAATGCACAGGCTGAGCCATCGACAGAAACCCTGGCAGCAAGGCATGACCGCGCACACGCCATCCTGGAGCGGGGGGCACAGGCTGCCAAACATGCTCTGGCGCTTGACCTTCTGGAAAAGGTGCATGAACCCATCGGTGAATACCCCTACGAAGGATGGGAATCACTGTACCGCGAGCAGTGGAAGTACGATTCTTTTGGCAGGACAACACATTCAATCAATTGCACAGGTTCCTGCACATGGAAGGTTTACGTCAGGAACAATATTGCATTCAAGGAGGAGCAGTATGCTGATTATCCCGATATCAACTCAACTCTTCCCACATACAATCCGAGAGGATGCCAGAAGGGCGCAAATTACAAGGAATACGTTTATGGCCCGCAGCGCGTGAAATATCCCTTGATACGGACTGGCGAGCGGGGCGAAGGAAAATGGCGCAAAGCCGCATGGGAAGAGGCCCTTGATTACATTGCGAACAAAATTGTTGCTGCCATATCCGATTATGGTCCCGATACTGTGACATTCTACTCAGCCAATCCTGCGAAATTCCTGGTTTCCTACGCAGCAGGCGCACGCCTGGCAAATCTCATCGGCGGCGTGGTTTGTACGTTCTACGATTGGGTTTCAGACCTGCCGCCCGGTGAGCCAATCACATGGGGCGTGCAGACCGATTCATGCGAAGCTGCGGACTGGTTCAACTCAAAATACATAATAATCTGGGGTTCAAACCTGCTTGAGACACGCATTCCCGATGCCCATTTTGTGACAGCGGCCAGAATGCACGGCACAAAGATAGTCGCAATATTTCCCGAATATAACCCTGTCTCGATACATGCGGACATCTTCATCCCGGTGAAAGCAGGAACCGACAGCGCACTGGCTCTTGGAATGGCAAATGTAATCGTGAACGAGAGGTTGTATGATGAGAACTATCTGAAACGGTTCACCGATATGCCGATGCTTGTGCGGACGGATAACGGCAAGTTCCTCAGGGAAAGCGATGTCGAATTGGAGGGGAAGGCAGGTAATTTCTATTTCTGGGATGAAAATACAGGAACGGCGGTACTGGCACCCGGCACAATCGATTGCCAGGATAAGACGCTGGATATTGGCACGATAAATCCTGCACTTCATGGAACCTTCATGGTAGATACGCTTTCAGGAAAAGTTGAAGTGACAACTGTTTTTTCACTGCTTCTGAAGAAACTCCAAAGTTACGACCCGGCGAGCGTTTCAGGCATTACAGGTGTGGACGCCGGCCTGATTACACGGGTGGCACGCGAATTCGCATCCGCAAAACCCGCAAGGATTATCGAGGGCGCCGGTGTGAACCACTATTACCACAATGACCTCATGAACAGGAGCATGATACTGCTTGCCGCCCTTACAGGCAATGTCGGAGTACCGGGCGGCGGCTTTGACCATTATGTAGGCCAGGAAAAATTCTGGTGCGAAGAAGGGTTTTTCAAACTTGCTTTTCCGCTTGGCAATGCAAAGCAGAGATTCCAGCCGACCACACTGTGGACATACGTTCACTCAAAAATTGAAGGAGACCCTGAAACCCAGACCCTCTGGCCGCGTCCCGTCAGCGAATATATTCGTGAAAGCGTCGAGAATGGCTGGATGCCGCTGTATCCGAAAGGGACGCTGGACACAGGTAAAACGCCAAAGGTTCTCATCGTATGGGGCGCCAACTATCTTAACCAGGCAAAAGGAGCGGAATCTATCCTGACTAACCTCTGGCCAAAACTTGACCTTATCGTGGATATTGACTTTCGCATGAATACTACTGGTTTATACGCAGATGTTATCCTGCCTTCATCAAGTATGTTCGAGAAGTGGGATTTAAGCACAACTGACCTTCACTCATACATCAACCCGTTCACCCCGATAATCCCTCCGCTGCTTGAAAGCAAGACCGACTGGCAAATATTTTTGGAACTTGCCCGGGCGCTTGCAAACACAAAGTTCTCTTTTGAGGATACGCTGCCTGACGGCTCAGGCACGAAGCGTGATTTCTCAACATTGCCGGATGAGTTCACGGCACACGGCACCCTTGCGGAGGATAAGAGCGCAGGGCAATTCATCCTTGACAATTCAGTGGAAACAAGAGGCATGACAATGGATATGCTGAACGACAAGCCCAGGCGTTTTTTGGCAACATATGATGGATGGACAAGCGATATAAAGGAGGGGGAAGCGTACTATGCTTTCCAGAGGATGTTCGAATTGAAACATCCTCTTAGCACACTTACAGGGCTGCAGCAGTTCTACATCGACCATGACTGGTACCTCACCGAGTTCCATGAGGAACTGCCTGTGTACAAACCGCCAGTGGATGGGACTAAATACAAGCTTCGTTTTCTCACACCGCATGGACGGTGGAGCATACATTCGCTGTGGAGGGATGCAAAGTACCAGTTGCGGTTACAGAGGGGTTACCCGCTTGTGTACTTAAACCCGGATGACGCCGCTGCCCGCGGACTTTCGGATAACGATTCGGTTGAGATATACAACGACAGCGGGGCAATAATCGCCAATCTTTGCATATCGCCCCGGATGCCTGAAGGCTTGACCCTGATGTACCAAGGCTGGGAGCGCTACACTTTTAAAAAAGGCGGCTTCCAGAGCCCTACGACTATCCGCATCAAGCCGACGCAGCTTGTCGGAGGCTACGGGCATCTTAAGTTTAACCCTAATTATTGGGGTCCCACGGGAAACCAGAAAGATACCCGCGTAGAGATCCGAAAATACGAGGAGGTAAAATAATGCCTGTACAAAAACAGGTCAGGATGGTGGCAGACCTGAACAAATGCCTCGGTTGCCATACCTGCACAATGGCGTGCAAAACCATGTGGACTGACAGGAATAAAGGCCAGATGCATATGTACTGGAACAATGTGGAAACGCAGCCAGGGCAGGGTTATCCGAAGAACTGGGAAACCCTGGGCGGGTGGTTTAACACAAAGGACAAGAACAGCATACCGCTTCCAGGTATAAATGAAAGCTATGGCACCCCCTGGGAATATAACTATGGCGAAGTATTGAAAACCAATGGAGGAGATGCCCCGGCATCCGTATTGATTCCAAATCCAAAACCCTTAGGCGGCAGCGCTTACGCAAGCAACTGGGATGAGGATGTGGGCGATGGAAAATTCCCCAATTCCTATTATTTTTACCTGCCGCGTATATGCAACCACTGCAGCGACCCCCCGTGTGTGGATGCCTGCCCGCGCCAGGCGGTTTATAAACGTAAGGAGGACGGGATAGTCCTTGTTGACCAGAAACGATGCAGGGGCTACCGCTATTGCATTAAAGGATGCCCGTATAAAAAAATATACTATAATCCCGAAGAGAAAATTTCCCAGAAGTGCATATTCTGTTATCCAAGGATAGAGCAACATAAAGGGAATTTATGTGCAACCCAGTGCGTAGGTCGTATACATCATGTGGGCTTTGCAGATGATACGGCAAGCAGCGTGTATAAATTGGTGAACACATGGAAAGTGGCTTTGCGGCTGCATCCTGAATTCAAGACAGACCCCAATGTATTTTACATCCCTCCTCTTTCCCCCCCGGCGTATACTCAGACCGGGAAACTTACTGAAAATCAGCGCATCCCGGTTGAAATGCTTGCGAAATTATTCGGTGATACGGCAGAGCAGAGCTTTGATGAGCGCGTTGGGCGGATAAGGGAGATATTCAGCACCATTCTGAGCGAAAGGGAAAAAGTAGCATCGGGAAGAAGTTCGGAATTAATTGACATATTGATACCGCATTCGGAGGCAGACCGGATTCAGGTGTAAGGTAAATTATGAAAATAATAACAAAGAGGTTTTAACTGTGGCAGATAGCGACCCGCCGGCGGAAATTAAAGCAGCATATACACCCGGGACAATATCACTTGACCCTGAAGACCCTGTATGGCATAATGCCCCGGAAACTACTATCATATTCAGCAGGCGACTTAATGAAGTCGGCGCAAGGACCACATTCCTCCCTGATGAGGTAAGACAGGCAAAAGTGAAAGCGGCGCATAACGGGACGGATATTTTTTTCTTCTACCAATGGAACGCTGCCTCAGAAAACAATTCAGTTGGCGATTATCCTATCTTTGCGGATGCTTTTGCAATGGAGATACCTCTATTCACAGAAGAAAGCCCTCTCTGGATGGGAGCAATGGACAAACCCGTGAACATTATTTTCTGGAGAGCCGATTTACCTGCGCCGGAAAATATTGTTGCCGGCGGTATGGGAACCCCGCAAACAAGCCCTGATGCGGCATCCCGGAACATCAGGCATTACCAGAAATGGGAGAATGGAACATGGAGCCTGGTCATAACCCGGCCGATGGCTGCCGCTTCGGAGAACCAGGTTTCTTTCGCGCGCGGAAGAAGTTACAGGATAGCTTTTGCAAACTGGAAAGGCGGCGCGTATGCAGAAAGGGGCGGGCATAAAATAGTTTCGGAGTGGCAAGCTCTTTCTATTGAGTGATAATATGCCTCAACGCGTCCAAAGAGATCCTATCGTTTCCAGTACCCTGTATAAATTACTCTCAAGTGGTTTCCGCTATCCGACCCCGGGGCTCTTTAAAACTTTTCAAAACGGGAAATTCCTGGATGAACTGATGTACAACATATCCTCAATTCCTCGGCTCAAAACGCCAGAACATGTTCTCAGACAGGTGAGGGATGCATTGAAAGAAATGACTTATGCTGGATTCGGGATTGAATTTACCCGCACATTTGACTCAGGCGCCCCTGTACCCCCCTGCCCGCCATACGAGGGTTATTATTTCGAAAAACCAAGAAGCATTGTCATGCTGGAGGTGAGTGAGTTCTATAATTGTTTCGGCCTGCGTATGAGCCAGGAACAAGGAAAACGGGAATTTCCTGACCATATCTCTGCAGAACTTGAGTTTTTGCATTTCCTTACCTTTGAGGAGGCTCGCGCAATGAAAACCTGGGATAACGAAGCGCTCAATGGCTATCTCCTGGCGCAGAGGGATTTTCTGGAGCGGCACCTGATGCAGTGGGTTCCCGGATTTTGCAATAAACTTCAAAAATCTGAAAGTTTAGCTTTCTATCCTCTGCTTGCCCAGATTACCTCACGGTTTATTGCCGCTGAACTATTGAGTGTAAGTAAAGATAGATAAAAAATGGGTTCTTACCCCTACAATTCATCAAAAATATAAAATCTTATAATATTGTAGGGATAATACAGTATAATCTTATTATAGCAGTTGTGGCGCCGGTAGAAAAAAGATGCAACCACAACGGTCACCGCAAAGAGCGCGAAGAACGCAAAGATGGTCAGCAATTTTTTATAAACAACGAACTCAAAACGAACTCGTACGAACTCAGCGGCTTGAAGCTTTGCCGTCATGCATGCACATAAATGTGTCAAAAAAATTTAAGTATGACTGGCTACTTCTAAGAATATAAGGAAAATAACATGAGGAAAACCTGAGCATGGAACTGAATGAATTTCTAACTCGAAAACAAATGATTGATGTCATGCTCAAAGAGCAGGGATGGGTGGTCGGAGATAGAGGAAAAATAATCATAGAAGTGGATACAAAACAATCAGATTTTCGTGCCCAGAATTATAAAACAGTTTCAGAGACGCTTAAAAACGATATGGAAAGCAAATATGTCGATTATTTGCTTCTCGATGGTTTCGGGTCGCCCATAGCAATAATTGAAGCAAAACGAACATCAAGAGACCCCATTCTCACGGCACAAAAACAGGCTGAAGAGTATGCAAATGATATACAAAAACAAACAGGAAAGGATGTTTTTATTTTTTTATCTAATGGGTATGAAATCTGGTTCTGGGACAGGGAGCGTTACGGTCCGAGAATTGTGAAAGGATTCTTTTCACAAAAAGACCTTGAGAGATTCAAGTTTCAGGTCACAACAAGGAAAAAACTAACGGATATTGACATCGACAGAAGAATTGTTGACCGTCCAAAAAGTATAGAATGCGCCAAAAGGGTGGTAGAACATCTTGAGAAAGGAAACCGCAAGGCGCTCGTCGTCATGGCAACAGGAACTGGAAAAACAAGAGTTGCTATGGCAATTATTGATGTTCTTTTGAAAGCGAACTGGGCTCAAAAGATTCTGTTTCTTGCAGATAGAAAGGCACTCCGTAACCAGGCATATGATGACGGATTTATGCAGTTCTTTCCACAAGAATCAAAATCAAAGATTTTTTCCGGCGTATTTGACAAGAATTCAAGGCTCTATGTATCCACAATCCAGACATTCATGGAGATATACAATCAAAAGGACAGTTCAGGGAAATATCTGATTTCCCCTTCAGAGTTCGATATTGTTATCTCAGACGAAGCCCACCGTTCCATATACAACAAATGGAAGGATGTTTTCACTTATCTTGATGCAATCCAGATAGGTCTGACGGCAACACCTGCTGATTTTATCGAAAGGGATACTTTCAGGTTCTTTAACTGCGAAAATAAAGTAGCAACAGCACTCTATGATTATGAGGACGCTATGAGAGATGGCGTTTTGTGCGACTTCAGGAAAAATATTTCAGGCGCACAGACACATTTCCAGATTGCTGGCGTTAAAACAGCCGATTTGCCTGTTGGCGAAATAAACCGGTTATCTCAGGAAGGAATTGATCCTTACGAGATAAACTTTGAAGGAACGGAACTTGAAAAAAAGGTCGCTGTAAAAGGAACAAGCGAAGCCTTAATCAGGGAGTTTATGGATAACTGCCAGACAGACCAGTCCGGAAATCTCCCTGCAAAATCCATAATATTTGCCATTTCAAAAATGCACGCAAGGAGATTATGGGAGGCATTTGAAAGGCTCTATCCGGAATACAAGGGACGGCTTGCGAGAGTGATTGTATCGGATGACCCGAGGGCACAGGATTCCATTAAGGAATTTAAAGAAAAACCGATGCCAAGAGTGGCAATATCCGTAGATATGCTGGACACGGGCATCGATATTCCGGAAGTCTGCAACCTTGTCTTTGCAAAACCTGTATTCTCAAGAATCAAATTCTGGCAGATGCTGGGAAGGGGAACACGGTCTGATAAAGCGTGCAGGCATAAGGAATGGCTTCCTGAAGGGAAAAAGGAATATTTCAAGGTATTTGATTTCTGGGGAAATTTTGAGTACTGGGATATGCATCCCGAAGGCGACCAGAAAGAGTTCGGAGAGGCTATTACAAGCAAAATATTCCTTACACGGCTGGCACAATTACAGCATTTATTGTTAATCGGAGATGTGGAAAATGCCGAAAGGATAAAGAAGAAAGTCCTTGAAGATATTGAATCACTGCCGAAGGATTCCGTAAGCGTCAGGGAGAACCTGAAGGATATCGAGAAAGCACTGTCTCCAAAACTATGGGACAATGTGGGAATTGACCCTGTTGAATTCATGAAGAAGAAAATCACTCCCCTGATGAAATTTCAGCAGGATGTTAACCTGAATGAGGCGTCCTTTACGCTCAAATGTGAAAAATTGGGTGTCGCTGTCCTGCGGAAAGACCTGGAGGAGATTGAACGCCTGAAACCGAAAATAGGGGAAATGGTGGAATGCCTGCCTGACGAGTTAAACGTAATCAAACCCAAGATTCCGATTAAAGAAAAGGTGCTTTCAAGGTCGTTCTGGGAGGCTGTATCGTTTGAGGATTCGCAGATGCTGGTATCGGAACTTGCAAAGCTGATGAAATACATGGCTTCCGAACCCCGAAAACCCATTGTTCTCGATATTGATGACGTGATTCAGCAGAGAAAACTTATCGAGTATGGACCTGATGCAAAGCAGGAGTATGTCCTGGACTATAAGGAGAAAGTGGAGGACAGGATAAAGAAGATGGCTGATGAGCATCCGGCAATCATCAAAATCAAAAAGGATGAGGTGCTGACCGAGGCAGACCTGCGGGCACTTGAGGAGACCCTTAACAGCCCTGAATTGTATATTACAGAGGATGTATTGCAGAAGGCGTATAACCAGAATAAGGGCACGCTTGTGAAGTTTGTCAAGAGTATTTTGGGTTTATACAAATTCCCTGAGCCTGAAAAAAGGATAAAGGACGCATTTGATACTTATATAATCGAGAACAACAGGAACTATAGTGCAGACCAGCTTAACTTTATCAGGACGGTCCAGACGGTTTTTACAAAGAGAAAGCATATAGAATTTTCCCAGCTATTTGATGCTCCGTTCACCAACTTCGGTGTGAATGCACCTATGCCTATGTTCACAGAAAATGAATTGAATGATTTTATTAATCTCTGCGGCGCATTGGAGAAGGAAATATATGCGGAGGCTTGAAGAGCCTTTTAATCATAAATACTATATACGAAGGCAACCTTCTTTAATAAAATGAGAGTAAGAGCGATATACAGGGATAGAATATTGAAGCCTAAGAAAAGGTTGAACCTCGCCGAAGGCGAAGAAGTTACCATAGAAATACGAAAATCCAAAGTGGACAGACTTGCAGGTCTTATGGGAGATATAGATATTGATTCGGTCGAATTACAGCACAGTGCAAAAGAAGTCTGGGCAAAAAAAAGCTTATCTCATTGACACGAATATTTTTCTTGAGCTTCTTCTAAATAGAGCTTTTAAAAATGATTGTGCACGGCTGCTTAAGGAAGTGGAGATTGGCAATTTGGAGGTCTATGTATCTTCATTTTCCATTCATTCAATAGAAGTCATATTGAGTAATTTCAATAAAGAAAAAGAACTCAAGATTTTTTTGGGCAGCATAATCGATTTCGAAGGGTTATTTGTTTATACCACGAATCTGGAAGAAGAGCTTGAGGCTATTGAGGAGACGGAGAATGGACTTGATTTTGATGATGCCTTGCAATCATTTGTTACAAAAAGGCTGAAAGCGTCAATAATAAGCTATGATAAGCATTTTGATAAGATAAAAGGATTGAAAAGGCTTACTCCTTCCGATATTTTAAAAACTTTAGATTGAACCTTCGCATCTCTGCGGTGCATTGGAGAAGGAAATATATGCCAAAACTTAATAAATTAATTTTTTAATATTTAATTCAGTTTTTATAAATATAAGAACTTCTTTAAATGCAATCTTGAAATTCGTGTCTAATTTGCTGCTCCGGACATTCTTCTCTTTTCCATCATGAAAATGATGTGGAAAAGTCTCAATCTCTGGATGATCTGGCGCATTATCCCATCGATGAATCAATCCCCGCACAGCCCTCTGCTCCCAGTGAAAAGAATAATCGTTATCGTCACTGAGCCAGACATCAAGGAAACTGCCATCAATCAAAAATACTCTCAGCTTATTAGGTTGTGCAGACCTTCCGCCAATCAGAGCAGTGTCTTTAACGATACCTGAAAAGTCAGTCTGCGCTGTCTTCTCAAGAGTTTGATATATTAAAAGCATCTATTGAACCTTGCCAAGGCGGGCTTTCAGGTCTTTGATGTATTTTTCTTTATTTTTCCAGACGATATAATCTTCCCACGCGGGATGGCTTGGTATCTTTTTAGACTTTATCGCATTGTATAGATCCTCTTTTGAGGGGACATTATACCTATCTATGATATCAGATATGTCAGATTCTGCGAGCCGTATTTCTTTTTCAATGAAGGATATCAAGCCTCTGTGAATAAGTTCAGGTTCAGGTAAACCTATTACATTGCTGAGTTCAGAGGTAATTTCCGAGACAGTGTCTTCGCTACACATTAAATATACCTTAAGATTTATGATAAGTTAAAACTTATTGTCCATCGAGTCGTTATTATGGAAATGAGCTAAGAAAGGAGTTTCAGAGTGTCTTTTGCATTTTATATAAAAAATATTCTTTGCGTCCTCTGCGGTGCGTACCGCAAAGAGCGCGAAGAATGCAAAGCGGAGGGCTGAGCGATGGATAATGAGCGGCGGGCGCTGCCGGAGGGATGGGAATGGCATGAACTATTGGAAGTTGCTTCAAAAACAAAATACCCTATTGGAGATGGTGATCATGGACAAATAAAACCGTCTATGTATACAAATTCGGGCATACCTTACATTCGAGTGGCTGATATTTCGGAGGGTGAAATTAAAAAGGAAAAGCTAGTATATATCTCGAAAGATATACATGAAAAAAATTTAAAAAGCGAGCTTCATCCAGATGATATAATTATTTCAAAAACAGGTGCTACGATTGGTAAAGTGGCGATTATTCCAAATGAAATTCCTTTGGCAAATACAACTTCTTCTGTGGGCAAGATTACATTAGATAAAACCAAGATGATTCCAAAATTTTTAGTCTATTTCATGAACACTTCGTTCTTCCAAAATCAAATGTGGTCTGTTAGTTTTAAATCTGCACAACCAGGATTCAATATAATTAACCTTAAGAAATTTAATATAGTTGTTCCACCTCTCCCAACCCAGCGCCGCATCGTGTCAATCCTCGAAAAAGCCGAGGAGACGAAGAGGCTGAGGGCGCAGGCGGATGAGCTTACGAACAGGCTGCTTCAAAGCGTGTTTCTGGAGATGTTCGGGGACCCTGCCACTAACCCGAAAGGATGGACTTTGTTTAAGTGTAAAGAAGTGTGCCAATCCATAACTGTGGGGATTGTAATAAGACCAGCCAGTTATTATGTTCCGAGTGGTGTGCCAGCATTAAGGTCATTGAATATAAAAGAATATGGTATAAATTTAGAAAAGCTTGTATTTATTTCAGAAGAAGATAATAATTCAAAGCTCTCGAAATCAATTATCAAAGAACACGATGTTTTAATTGTAAGAACAGGTTATCCAGGAACAGCTTGCGTTGTTCCTGAAGAATTAGATGGAGTTAATTGTATTGACCTTATTATCGCAAGACCGAATCAAAGAATTGTAGAAAGCAATTACCTTTGTGCCTACTTTAATTCGTCGAGTGGGAAAAATCAAACATTATCTTTTCAAACTGGGATAGCTCAAAAACATCTTAATGTGGGTGCAGTAAATCGGACTTTAATTCCAGTACCACCTCTCCCCCTCCAGCAAAAATTCGCCCGCGTCGTCGAGAAAGTCGAATCCATGCGCCAATCCCAGAACCAATCAAAGCAGCAGATAGAGGACTTATTCAATACCATGATGCAGAAGGCGTTTCGCGGGGAACTGGAGACATAAAGCATATATGTAAAGAGATACATAAGAGAAAATATAGTGTTATGGAAGAGTTTGAAGAAATCCGAACGAAAGCACTTGAATTGTTCGAACAGAGGAAATACCTTCTGCGTGTGCACTCGCTTGGAAGAATGGCTGAGAGAAGTATTTATCCCTCAGATATCAAACTTGTACTGCTTCACGGCTCACTCTATAAAAAAGAAATAGATACCTTTGGAGATACCAGATACACCATGCGCGGATGGGACCATGAAAGCAAAAATATTCGGATCACGTTCATACTTAAAGATGTCCTGATAATTATAACTGTAATACGGGAAGAAGAGATGAAATAATATGAGCGAAATAGAAATTAAGTGTGTACAATGCGCAAGTCAGACAAAAGAAGCAACTGATATTACCCTCGTCACGGCAGTTGAAGGAAGAGAGGTCGTAATCACAGGGCTAACAGGCACGCGCTGCCCCACATGCGGCGAGGAATATGCCGATGCTGAATCTGCTGAGAAGGTAGAAGAGGTAATAAAGAAATTCCGCAAGCCTGCTGTAGTTTTCAAGCGCAAGATAACGAAGAGTGGAGGAAGGCGGGTGCTTGGCATACCTGAGGAAATTGACAGGGCTCTTGGGAAAAAAGAGAATGTCGATATCTGGCTTGAGGATGATAAGATAGTGGCAGAAGTGTATTAATCGCTATGCATGGGGCTATTCTGGATTTACATTAATTTTTTCGCGTCCCATTGATCCTGTTATCCGGTCAAATACATCCTTTGCATAAGCATCCACTGAACTGACAAGCCCTTTAAGCTCGTCCCTTGTTAGTGTTTTGACCATTTCGGGTATCTCTTCTTCGTTCAATCCTTTACCATGAACCATATCTCTTACAATCCTGTAAAGCTCATAAATCTCATCAAAATTGCCTTTGGAATATGTGAAATCCAGAGAAAGCTCCGGCACGTCCTTATAATACAGCCGCTTGATCGAATATGCCTGCCTCAGGCGCAGGATAGCGGAATGAATCACGCGGGCTTTAATATAATCATCAGGTTCATTCTTTAGCATCTTTTTGAGATATTCAAGCTGTTTTATACAGTCTTTAAGTTCAACCTGAAGAGCGATATCATTCATTTTCTTTCTAACCAGCTTATCCCTCAACTCAACTCCTATCAAAGGCACACTTTCCCTGAGAACTGTCAGCAAATACGATGGGGTTAGCCCAAGCTGTTTTTTTACCTGGCTTAAAGTAAAAACTTCCACCTGGATATTATGTTCCTTAAGCTCGGTCTTTAATTCATCGCCTATTTTATCACGGGTGATAAGCACAAGATCATAATCCGAGTCCTCCCTATGGTCTCCTCTTACCCTGCTGCCGTGAAAATATAGTCCTCTGACCGTATTCATGTAAGGCTTCAATGAAGTAGTCACATGCTTAAGGATTGGAAATTTCTTAATAAATTCAATAAGGGCTGGCTGTAAGGGTCTTTCGATTTCAAACCTCCTGCATCGCGTGCAGTATATTCCAACCTTCTCTAAACCGGGGGATAATCTCCCATGCCTGACGTACGCCGAGACCATCATAGCTCCGCAACAGCGCGGACGCCTGAATCTGTAATTGCCTTTTCTTATTGAAGACCATTACGCTTTTATTGTATAAAAGTGTATACACTCTGTTAATCACAATGTATTTATGCTATTTGAATTCTAATTTACTTTTTTAATTAGATATACAAAAATTTGCCCGCATCGTCGAGAAAATCGAATCCATGCGCGGAAGTCAGGCTCAATCAAAGCAGCAGATTGAGGACTTGTTCAGCGCCCTGATGCAGAAGGCGTTCCGGGAAGAAATGTAAAGCGATGTGAAGGAAATTTAATCGCGTCATCGGTAGGTTCGATTCATGGCATGAAGTGCGGATCATCTTTGATTTCCTTTAGACATTCTTCCAAAGATAAGCCCGTATAGAGTTCTAACCATTGCCCTGTGTGTCTCATGTATGAGAGATTGAATAGACCATTCCCAGCATATTCCAGACGCGCGAATTTTGTTTCAAAAAACGGTGATATAGCATTCGGGCCGGGGGAGCGGTACTTGGCGCAGAAGTGAAAGTAGTTGCGATACCAATTTCCATAAATGTCCACGAGGTAATTGAAAAGCATATCTTCATGCAAAGGCTTGATATATTCTGGCTTTAGAAACGATTCAATAAGTTCCACTGCTTTTGTTTCTACCTCTGCCTTTAACTTTTCAGGCGCTTCGGGTTTGGGAGGTTTTGGCGGGGAAAAGAACCACCCTTTTTATCTTTTTTTCATAGTATGTTATGATTAATATTTTTAGCTATGGCTTTTCCACATGGGATTTACTGGATTGCTAGGATAAATAGATTCATAGCTTTCTATATATACAGTTAGCAAAGACTGAGATAAGAGATTATAAATTTGAATCAACCATATTCTGGAATACAATTTATTTCGCCGATGTATCATACTGTTCAGTAACGGAGGTTCAAAATGCAGAAAAAATTAGTCATATCCGACCCCAAAATTATGATGGGAAAACCTGTCATAGCAGGAACACGCATCACAGTTGAGATGATCCTTGAAAAGCTTTCCGCCGGTGAAACAGAGGAACAGATACTTGAAGCTCATCCCCGGCTTACGCAAGAAGCAATAAGGGCAGCCCTTGCATTTGCAGCTCGGGCTTTGCGCGCTGATGTAGTCTATCCTGTTGCTGAGGCAGTTTCTTGAACTTCCTTGCAGACGAGAATGTTGACCGACAGATTGTTGAGCGACTCCGTCATGAGAATTATGATGTCAGGTATAGTGCTGAAACAGATGCCGGGATTTCTGACGATGAAGTGCTTGATCTTGCAAACAGGGAAGAATTGTTATTATTAACCGCTGATAAGGACTTTGGCGAGCTTGTTTTTCGTCAGCGGAAAATTACATGTGGCGTTGTGCTAATCCGATTAGCTGGTCTAACTCCGGAACGGAAAGCACAGATAGTTGTTGATACAATCAAAAAGCATGGTACGGCACTGCTGAATGCATTTTCTGTAGTTACAATAGGAACCATCCGCATACGCCACGAAATTGATTGAGAAACATAACTTAAAGAATATACACAATATCTAAGGGAAACATACAATGCGCCTCGCCCCCGAACTAAAATCCAAAATAGACGCCCTCTGGGACAAATTCTGGAGCGGCGGCTTATCAAATCTGCTATCCTCCATCGAGCAGATGTCATACCTGATTTTCATGAAGCGCCTTGAGGATATGGACATGACCGAGCAGAAAAAATAGGATAAGGGAAACAAAAGTTTATTGCTTAGAGCACGATTTTAATACACAAAGTTATAAGTGGTGATTTTAATGGATGCAAAACAGGCTACGATGGCTGTAAGGGAATATTTTGAAAATATTAAGAAAATAAAATTTTTCTTTGAAGTAAAGAATGTTAAGCTTGATGAATCAAATAAAAAATGGATAGTTATATGTGTGATTCAAAATGTTTTTGAAGATATACCTCACTCATTTAAAGTTGGCGTGGATAATAAGACAGGAGATATTCTTTATGTCACAGAGATAACGCCTTTGTCTGCTAATAGCCTATAAAGAAAACATTTTTATGCCAAATTTATATACTAAAAGCAAGACCGTAATACCGGATACAAGTCCATTATTATTGATACTAATGGGTTTGTACGACAAAGAGTGCATAACTAATTTTAAAAGACTTTCAAATAAAAATTATAAAATAGAGGATTATGAATTACTTCTGCAATTCATCGCAAAGAAAAAAATTATAGTTACCCCTCATATTTTAACCGAAGTATCAAATTTTGCAACAAAATTAAAAGAAAATAAATTCTCTGAATTCATTGACGCAAATAGACCCGTACTTGAAAAAATAGATGAAGAATATGTATCAAAAACAAATCTTCTCAATGAGACTGAATTAATAAAATTTGGTTTTACCGATACTTCAATTGTCGTGGCTGCAAGGAAAAATAATGGATTAGTTCTAACAGATGATTTTCCATTATTCGGTATGTGTAAAAAGATTGGAATAAATGCAGTTCACATGAATGAAATTTTAAGCACAAAAGAGATTTTTCAAAAATAGAGATATTATGAAACTCGCTCCCGAACTCAAATCCAAAATAGACGCCCTCTGGGACAAATTCTGGAGCGGCGGCTTATCAAACCCTCTCTCCTCCATCGAGCAGATGTCATACCTGATTTTCATGAAGCGCCTTGAGGATATGGACGCGGCAGAACAGAAAAGGGCACGCGCAAGCAAACAGCCCTATAAGTCCGTCTTTGAAGGGCATGAGGATTGCAGGTGGTCAAGCTGGAAACACTATCCAGCCGAGAAGATGCTAATCCATGTGAGGGACGTAGTGTTTCCTTTCATCAAGAACATCCATGACGGTGAAAAGACGCTCTTCTCGGAGCACATGAAGGATGCAGTTTTCATTATCCCCAAGCCTTCTCTTGTTCAGGAAGCAGTCTCAATCCTTGATGAACTTAATATTACAGCACAGAACCGGGACACGCAGGGGGACATCTACGAATACCTCTTAAGCGAACTGAAGACCTCAGGGATGAATGGCCAGTTCAGGACGCCAAGGCATATAATCAGGATGATGGTGGAACTTGTTGACCCAGATATCGGAGACAGGATATGTGACCCAGCATGCGGAACGGCAGGATTCCTTATCAATGCCTACGAGCACATAATCAGGAAACATACAAGCCAGGATATGGTCTGTGAGGACGATGAAGGGCAGCATTACGGATTGTACGGCGACAAGATAACGGACAAGAAAGCGTGGGGCATTTTGTGGAGTTCCTTCTACGGGTTCGACTTTGATTCCACGATGATAAGAATATCCCTCATGAATCTGGTACTTCACGGCATACCGACGCCAAATATTACACTGATGGATACCCTTTCCAAAAGGTTCACGGAAGAAAACAAATATACCGTTGTCCTTGCGAATCCGCCATTTAAAGGAAGCATTGATAAGAGTGATATCAACGACCACCTGACCGTAGGAACGACCAAGACCGAGCTTCTCTTTGTGGAAAGGATGATGAACCTCCTTCAGATTGGAGGAAAATGCAGTGTCATAGTCCCTGACGGGGTGCTGTTCGGGACTTCAAATGCACATAAAAAACTACGGCAGTTACTGCTTGAAAAATGCCAGCTTGAGGCTGTTATCTCCATGCCTTCAGGCGTATTCAAACCATACGCTGGCGTCTCAACGGCTGTGCTTGTTTTCATAAAAGGGGATAAGACAGACAAGGTATGGTTCTATGATATGGATGCAGACGGCTATTCTCTTGATGATAAAAGGAATTTCACTGACGGGAAGGGAGATATTCCAGACATAATCGAAAGGTTCAAAAATCGGTATGAGGAAAAACCTGTAGATAGGAAAGGGAAGTGCTTCTTTGTTCCTTTTGAGGAAATTAAAAGAAATGGTTATGACCTTTCTATCTCGAAGTATAAAGAGATTGAATATGAAGAAGTAACGTATGAAAAGCCGGAAGTTATAATGGAAAAAATTGAGGGGCTGGAGAAAAAAATAAAAAGTAATATTAGTGAATTAAGAAGCTTGCTAAAACAGACTTAATTTCTAATAAGTCAATGCCCCGCGCCGCTCTCCGCATGCGCCGCCGCATACCTCTCTGTAATCAGCGCCCTCTTCAGTTTGAACATAACCCTCTGCTTATCAAAACCATACTGCTCACCCAGCTTCTTGATAAGCCGCTTCTTTGATGCGCCTTTCAAGCTCATCTCTGCCATGATTCCATCCACGAACTCCTTGTTCGGGTCGGCTTTCGGTGTCTCAGCTTTAACTTCCGGCGATGCTTTAACTGCTGTCTCTTCTGCCATACTTATCACCTCGAAATCTCAACTGGCGTGAGAATCCCCTTTTCAATGCCAAACTTCCTGCCTGTCAGCAAAATATTATCCTGCACAGGCGCCACCTTGAACTTCTTTTCTATTGCGCTGCCGTTGGATTTTATCTTTAGCGTCCCGCCTTTCAGGAGCTTTAGCGCCCTCACGGTGTTCAGGTTCAACTCTACAAAATCGTTGTCATCTACTAAACCAAACCACATGAACGGGTTGTACACGCTAATAAGCGCCGTTTTGGCTTCAGCCAGTTTAGCGGCACCCTGTATCGCACCGTAAGAAGGTCTTTCGTACTTCGGGATTGTGAATTCATCGATTACCGAAACGCCAATCGCCTTTTTAACGGATTCATGAAGAGCATTGAAATCAAATTTGGCGCCTGCAATAATCCCAAGCGCATCAAGCCCGCTTGTGCCTGCGCCGCCAAGAGCCTGCGCCCGTCCCTCGTTGTTGATAAGCGTGCCTTTTTTCTTATAAAGCGGCTCGTGGGCAATAATTATATTCGCTTTTGCCATGGCCGCCTGCCCGGTCTGGACTATCAGGTTCGTTAGTTTTGAAAGGGTTTCGGATGGTATCAGCGCAGACGGGTCGGATTCAAGACAGAACAGGGTCTTTATCGTTCCTTTATTGATGTCATCAACAAGTTGCGCCGGTGACTTTTGCTTTGCATCCTTATACAATAAATATGCGCCTGTAGAATTCGCAAAAGGCTTCAAAAATGTTATTCTTGCGCCTGCATTCTTTGCAAGGGCAAGCATACTTTTTACCTGTTCGGCATCCAAAAGCGGATGGAAATCGGAAATAATGAGCGAATCCTTTGTAAGCTGCAATTTTGAAATATCGGCAGGTCTTATATTCTCATCAGCCAGCGGCATATCCTTCCACCACACCGAAGTTACCTTCGCACCTCTCTTTTTGGCGCAAAGTAGGCGCCGCACGATGAGGGGATACTGCTCATATGGGTCTATGAAAAGCACGATATGTTTTGAAGCCTCGATATCACTGTACGGAATTCCCACGCTCAATGTCTGGTATGCATCTTTGGGCAGCGACTCAAAACCTGCTCCTGTGCACAAATATGATTCAGCGATATTGCGGAATGCAAGAAGCTCTTCGCATGTGGTATTCCCCGATGAGAGGAAAGCCACCGAACCTTTACTTGCTGAAATCCTCTTAGCCGCTTCGTTTGCAGCCTCATCAAGCGTAGTTTCCTTGCCCTCAATCATAGATTTAACAGGCGCATACAGGCGCGGAAGGCTCATCCAGAACCTGCACAGCTTTCCAGCATTTGCGGGTGATGATTTCCTGAAATCAACTTCAAGAGCGCCATTTTCTCGAACGTATAGCCCGCAGCCGAAATTGCAGCCAGGACATATTGTTGAATAAACATTACCGGTCATTTAATCACCCGTCTTTTGTAAATCTCGCTGCCGGGGCACAATGTAGTCAACCCTGAAGAATTTCTCACTGTCTTTGCGTCTTCGGTGGCTGGAAATACCTCATCCAAAGAACTGCTCTTAAAATTTGTATTGTGAATCTCGCCAAATGGACGAAGTGGTGATAATCCAGATGAATTCTTAAGTATCTCTGTGTTCTCTGTGACCTCTGTGGTAGAAAATCCCTCACCCATGGAACATCTATTCAGAACTCTATCACGAACATCAACACCAAACCCCAGAGGAGTTAATCCGGAAGATTTTCTTAATATCTCTATATCCTCTTTAGCTAACATCCCTTCTCCCAATGAACCAAATAGATCCGGAGCAAGTTTGCGCACTTCTTCCTTTTTCTGGTTCTTATTAAAACTAGTATCTTCAATCATTTAACTTCACCTCGAAATACGGCGGTTTTCGCATATCCATTCCGGGCTCATACTTCAACTGCTCCTGCACAGGGTTGGCAAACCGCCTGTACAGCCTTGTGAGCGGAATATCCACAGGACACACATCGCTGCACTGCCCGCATCCGATGCATGAATCAGCAAGATGCAAGAAGCGCACCAGATGGTACATCGACATCTTATAAGCGTCGCCGCGGGAATGGTACTCGGTGCATTTTGAAACATCGCCGCATGAGCATGTCGGGCACACAGCCTTGCAGGCGCCGCAGTCTATGCAATTCTCAAGCTCTTTCCTGAAATACTCAAGTCTGCCATTATCAATCGGCACAAACAATTTCGCCTTCCATTTCTTGCCAAGGTCTTCCATCACGCCTTTTATCTTGGTGCGCATTGCAACTCCTTTCTCATCAGTTTTCTGAACCTGCACATATCCTGCATCAATCGCATTCTGCAGGAGTTTTGCTCCCTTTTCGGAATTAATCTCCACAAATGTGGCTTTACCGACAAGGTCTCCGGTCACGCCCCAGTTACCGCAGGCGATATCGGCATTATTTGGTATCTTTATCGTGCAGTACCGGCAGCTTTCACGTCTTCCGTAACCTTTCTCTTCAAGTTCGTCAATGGTTATGGCATGCTCTTTTCCGTCTTTTGTCTCAAAAATGAGCTTGCCCTTTTCAATCTCTTCGCCGTGAACATCTTCCGGTTTTATCTTGTACATCACTTCAAGCATTTCACGCGTTACAACAGGGTGCATCGAGCCGCCGCAATTAAGGCCGATTATAAATGTATTATCAAGAGCTATCGCATTGCGCTTACCCTGCTCGATTATACCACGCACATCGCATCCTTTTGCAGGAAGAGCGACCTTCAGGTTCTTATTTGCGATGAGTTTTGCAAAGTTACTCGGAACCGAGTGCAAGGAACCCGCAGAATTCAAGACTTCATTAATATCAGAGGTGATTATCGGGACAGCCTCGAACTCATTTATTTTCTTCAGCACCACAGCAGCGTCCACTAATTTCTTTTCAAGCGCAGCAGCCAGCATGGAAGTAACAAGACCGCCGGATCCTCCGCGTTTTCTCACATCGTCTTTAGTTGACCAGCCAACATACATCTCACCCTTTTGCATTACGCCACCCCCTCAGGTTTCAAGGGACTCGGACCTATCTTTTTAATCTGCTCTGTGACATCTCGGATGAAATTTGCGAACTTCTCTCCTTCGCTTGCCGATATCCAGTTAAGCTGGAGCCTCTCTTTTTCAAGACCAAGCTCACGCGCAACGTTTTCAATATATTTGTATTTTATTTTTGTCTTATCATTGCCGTTAACGTAATGGCAGTCGCCTATATGGCATCCTGTCACAAGTACGGCGTCAGCGCCTTCAAGGAATGCATTGAACACATGCAGCGGGTCTATCCTGCCTGAACACATTACCCGTATTATTCTCGCTGAAGCAGGCTGCTGGAATCTTCCCATCCCCGCGCTGTCAGCGCCTCCGTATGAACACCAGTTACAGCAGAATGCCACGATTTTGGGTTCCCAGCCATTCCCTTTCGGCGCGGGTTGAGCCGTAACAGCTTCTGAGCTCATGCCGCCACCTCCTGGAACTTAAACACATTCTTGACCTGCGCAAGTATCTGTTTATTCTTGAAATGGCTCTGCTCAAGCGCACCTGTCGGGCAGGCTGTAACACATGTTCCGCACCCTTTGCACAGTGCTTTTACCACATTTGCCTTGCCAGCCTGTTCATCCAATTTGATAGCCTGGAACGGGCACATAGATATGCAAACCTGGCATCCCACACACACATCAGGATTAACGACTGCAGTGATGCCTTCTGTTATAGCTTTCTTATTCTTAAGCAAAATCGTGGCGCGGCTTGCGCATGCGCTGCCCTGGGAGACTGCGTATGGAATATCCTTGGGCCCTGAAGCGCAGCCAGCGAGGAACACGCCATCGATAGTGGTATCCACTGGCTTTAATTTGGGATGAGCTTCCATCAGAAGACCATCCGCTGCTTTTGATAATTTCAATAATTGCTGTATCTGACCGATCCCTTCGTTCGGGACAATGCCTGTTGCAAGTACGAGAAGATCGAACTCAAGATTCCTTATTTCACCTGCTAGTGTATCCTCAACCCGCACCTTGATATTCTTGGTAACAGGGTCTTCTTTCACTTCCACAGGTCTTCCGCGCAGGAATTTCACGCCAAGGTTTCGTGACCTGTTGTATGATTCCTCATATCCCCTGAAGGTAGTCCTGATATCCATATACATTATAGTATGGTCAGTTTCGGGTCTTTTTTCCTTAAGGAGCTGTGCATTCTTGATTGTGTACATACAGCATACGCCCGAGCAATAAATATTGGTAGCCTTATCGCGCGAACCAACACAGTTCACGAATCCCACGCGTATTGGTTCTTTGCAGTCCGATGGGCGCACAACGTGCCCGCCTGTGGGCCCGGCGGCATTAAGAAGCCGCTCAAACTCCATCGCCGTAATGATATTATCGTATAACCCGTATCCGAAATCATGCCTTGGTTCAGGGTCATATGTCTTAAAACCCACTGCCCCTATTATGACGCCTACGTTCAGGTCAGTATACGAAGCCTGCATGTCATAATTTATCGCACCACTCTGGCACGCCTTGGCGCACGCTTTGCATGAGATGCAGTTCTCCTTATCAAGCACGGCGCGAAGCGGGACTGCCTGCGGGAAAGGAACATATATTGCTTTTCTCGTACCGAATCCTTCGTTGAAATCATAAGGCACTTCAACAGGGCAAACTTCGCTGCATTTTGCGCATCCCGTGCATTTTGTAACATCAAGGTACCTGGGTTTATGTTCGACCTTTACATTGAAATTGCCCACGTATCCGTCCACTGCTTTCACTTCCGAATAGCTCATTATCTTGATATTCTTGTTCCTTGCCACTTCCACCATCTTCGGCCCGAGGATGCAAATAGAACAATCGTTCGTGGGGAATACCTTGTCAAACCTCGCCATCCTGCCGCCGATGGAGGGTTCCTTCTCAACGAGATAAACTTGGAAACCCATATCAGCAAGGTCAAGAGCAGCCTGCATTCCTGCCACGCCTGCGCCCACAACGAGCGCTTTATCTGTAACAGGGACTTCGCTTGCCTGCAGCGGTTCAAGAAGCTTTGCCCGCTCAACGCCCATGCGGATAAGGTCTTTTGCCTTCTCGGTGGCTTTCTCCTTCTCCCACATGTGTATCCATGAGCAGTGGTCTCTGATATTTACGAATTCAAGGAAGTACTGGTTCAATCCCATCTGCTCGATGCATGCGCGGAATGTGGGTTCATGGGTCTTCGGAGAGCACGCCGCCACTACAACGCGGTTAAGATTATGCTCTTTTATTTTCGACTGGATATCGGCCTGACCTGAGTCAGAGCAAGTGAATTTGTTAACCGATGTTACTTTCACGCCTGGCAGAGTTCCAATATATTCAGCCACAGCTTTTGTGTTAACTACGCCTCCGATATTCACGCCGCATTCGCATACGAACACACCGACCCGTTTTTCTTCATTATCCTGAATAGTACTTTTCGTTTCAGTACCTTTAATATCGCTCATTTCTTCACTTCCTTGACCGGGTTTTGGCCCAATTTTTTAATTTCTTCTGTAAAATCCCTAATGACTTCTGAAAATCGTAATCCTTCACTGGCAGATATCCACTCAAGCCTGAGCCTTTTATCAAACCCGAGTTTTGCCAGCGCTTTCTTCGTGTTATTTATCCTTACCTCGGCGTTCTTGTTGCCGTCGATATAATGACAATCGCCTATGTGGCAGCCTGCAATCAGCACGCCGTCAGCGCCATCATTCAAAGCTTTCAGTATGAATGCAGGTTCGACCCTGCTTGAACACATGACCCTCAAAATCTTGACTGTCGGGGGATACTGGAACCTGCTCACGCCTGCAAGGTCTGCGCCCGCATAAGAACACCAGTTGCAGCAGAACGCAAGGATATTCGGCTCCCAGCCGTTCCCTTTTGGTATTTCGGGAGCAACTTCCGAGCTCATACCGTCACCTCAACCACGCCTTTCTCAATAGAAATGCTCTTTACGCCCTTATCAAAAGCATCTATTGCCTCGCCTATCTCTTTTGATGAGAAATGCTGTGCTGTTATAGCTCCGGCTGGACATGCCGCGGCACATGAACCGCATCCTTTGCATGCAGCAGCATTGATGCGCGACTTCTTTGTTGTATATGTGACCTCTTCGGCTTTCACTGTTACTTCCTGAAGTTGGGGCGCATTGTAGGGACAGGCAGTGACGCATGTCCCGCAGCCTATGCATCTTGCTTCATTGACCACGGAAACCGCACCCTCTGTTTCGATGAACTTGCGGGATAAGATGGTACACGCGCGCGAGGCTGCTGCGCTTGCCTGTGATATGGCCTCATCCATGAGTTTGGGCGCCTGCGCGCTTCCGCACAGGAAAACGCCATCGGTGGCAAAATCCACGGGTCGCAGTTTCGGGTGAGCTTCGAGGAAGAACTTGTTCTTATCAAGTGGTATCTTGAATAGCTGGTTTATCTCTTCATTCTCCCCGGCTACAAGCGGCGTGCTCAGTACCACAAGGTCAGATGCTATCTCGATGTCCTCGTTGAGCATGGTATCGTGAACAACTACCGTCCCATCCTGAACTCCGGGGGGATTCCCTGCATCGTATTTGATAAATATTACACCGAGGTCTCTTGCATTCTCGTATAGTTTTTCCATTACACCGTATGTTCTCATATCACGGTAGAGGACATAGACATTGGCGCTGCTATTTGCTTTCTTAATTCTAGTGGCATTCTTGACAGCGTCTATACAACAAGTCCTTCCGCAGTATTCCCTATCCTTGTTGCGCGCCCCTACGCACTGTATCATTGTGATATTATTTGCGCTGATGCCTTTGCCGAGCATTTTTTCAAGCTGTGCCTGCGTTACTACATGCGAATCTTTCCCATAATTGAATAACCCCGAAGGCTCAAAGTTCCTTGCGCCCGTTGCAACCACAGCTGCCCCGAAATCAACAGCCATCTCTTTTCCTTTTACAGCAACAATTCCCTTAAAGTTGCCAAGATAGCCTTCGACCTTTGAGAGTTTTGCCTCGTTTACAACTTTGATATTCTTATTCCCGTTAACCTTGCTGATGAGTTCTTTTAATACATCGGATGGTTTCTTCCCATCGTATAATTAGGTCATTTCCAAAAGCATACCGCCGAGCTCTTTTTCCTTCTCGACCAGGGTCACGCTGTAACCATTATTAGCAATATCAAGCGCCGCTGTCATGCCTGCAATGCCTCCGCCCAACACAAGCGCTTTATTGATTAACGAAACCTTTTGCTTGTAGAGTGGCTGGAACAGAGCGGATTTAGCCACTGCCATCTGGACTATTCCCTTTGCTTTCCCGGTGGCTTTTTCCTTTTCTTTCATGTGTACCCATGAGCAGTGCTCACGGATATTTGCCAGTTCGAAAAGATATGGATTGAGTCCTGCCTCGCGGCATGTATTCTGGAAAAGAGGTTCATGGGTGCGGGGCGTACATGAGGCAACAACCACGCGGTTCAGGTTGTTCTTGGCAATCACGTCTTTTATCGCGACCTGCGAGTCCGAAGAGCAGGCATACAGCATCTCCTGCGCATGTGCAACGCCCGGCAGTGTCTTTGCATACTCGACTACGTTCGGGACATTGACCACGCTGCCTATGTTTATTCCGCAGTGACAAACGAAAACGCCAATTCTTGGTTCGGGCGAGAGCGGCTTTTCCTCAGGGAATTTCCTCTCTTTTATCATCGTGCCGCGTTCTTTTGAGAGGAGTGCTGCCGCCTTTCCCGCCGCTGCGCTTGCCTGCGCCACTGTATCAGGGATGTCTTTCGGCCCCTGGGCAACGCCGCAAACATAGATGCCACTGACGCTTGTTTCCACAGGATTCTCAATAGTTGTGGCGATATTTCCGAAATCATCAAGCGCGATACCTGAAGACTGCGCAAGCGTCCGGGTCGAATCTGCAGGGTCAAGTCCTATGGAAAGTACGACCATATCGAAATTCTGGGTTTTAATGTCGCCACTATTAAAATCCTCGTATTTCAAAGAGAGAGCATTTTTTGCATCAACGATGACCTCGGGAGGGCGGGAGTTGTTGTATTTTATTCCGTATTCCCTCTGTGCACGGTTATAAAATTCCTCGAAATTCTTTCCAAATGCCCGTATATCGATATTGAATATGGTGATATCAAGTTCAGGGTCATGTTCTTTTGCGATGATTGATTCCTTAGTGGCATACATGCAGCACACGGAAGAGCAGTGCTTCCTGTTGATTCGCGGGTTGCGTGAGCCAACGCACTGGATAAATGCTATTTTCTTCGGGACCTTGCCGTCGGATTGTTTTGTGACATGCCCCTGCGTCGGGCCGCTGGCGCTAAGAAGGCGTTCGAACTGAAGCGCTGTGATAACATCGGGATGATCAAACCTGAACTGTTTTAGCTCTGTAGGGTCAAATGGCTTAAAACCGGTAGCAAGGATGACTGAACCCACGTTAAGTTCAATCTCTTTATCCTTCTGCTCATAATCCACAGCTTTTGGCCCGCACACTTTCTTGCAGACACCGCATTTGCCTTTTGTGAGAAATAAGCAATGAACTGCATCGATGGTCGCAACCCTGGGAATTGCCTGGGCAAAAGGAATGTATATGGATTTGCGTTTACTCATGCCTGCATTGTATTCATCCGGGACTTTTGAAGGGCATTTCTCGGTGCAGGTGCCGCATCCTGTGCATTTTGTGTCATCCACGTAGCGCGCTTTTTTTACGACTTTTACTTTGAAATCCCCGGCTTTGCCTGATATGGATTTTACATCGCTGTATGAAAGCAACTCAATATTCGGGTGCCTTCCGGTTTCAACGAGTTTCGGTGAAAGTATGCACATGGCGCAATCGTTGGTGGGGAAGGTCTTGTCAAGCTGGGACATCGTTCCCCCGATGCTTGGTCTTGATTCTATGAGATATGTCTTGAATCCGCTATCCGCAAGGTCAAGCGCAGCCTGTATCCCGGCTATGCCGCCCCCGACTACTGCTACCGAACCTTTCATAAAGGGTTACGCCCCTTTATGACGTCCCGAGTCACGTCTCGGGAGGACGTGTCCGGGTATGGTGCACCATACCCGTCGTGTGATAAAACTTTCCTAAAGTTTTTCATTCCGCCGCCTCCGCTTTAGTTTCGATTTTTGCCTCAGTTTTTTTCTCTTCTTTGCCAATGGAATCAATAAGTTTCGTAGTTGTGACCATGTTTTTATCAAGTTCAAGTTCTTTCTCGCTCAATCCCATGGCAAGCCCGATAAGCTGGGTGAAATACAGCACAGGCATGTCAATAACAGCATTATGCGCCTTCCCGACCATTGCCTGCTGGCCGTCAAGCAGCATGTGGCACATGGGACATGCGACCACTATGCAATTTGCGCCTGCTGATTTTGCTTCATCGAACAGCTTCTTTGTGAGTATAAAGGCATAGTCCTGCTTGCTCATGAGAAGGTTGCCGCCACAGCATCTGGTTTTCTGGGTAAAAGGTAAACATTCGGCTCCTGTGGCTTTAATCAGGTTATCAAGTGATTGTGGATTTTCGGGATTATCAAACTTGCTTACTTCGGAGGGACGCACAAGAAGACAGCCGTAATATGGTACGGCTTTAATACCCTTTAACTGTTTTATGAATTTTTTGGCTAAAGCATCCACGCCAACATCATTTACCATGACATCAAGAAGATGTTTTATTTTAACCCCTTCATATTTTTCCCCGAGTGCCCTTTCAATCTTTTCCCGAAAGACATTATCATTTTTCATCGCGCTATCGGCTCTTGAGAGATTATGCGAACATATACTGCACGGAATCACGAGGTCAAGCCCGGTTTTCTGTGCTTTCATATTGTTCCTTGCCGACAGTCCCATGGATAATTCCTTATCGAAAATAGCCTCAAGCGCGCCGCAGCAATTCCAGTCCTCTATCTCAACAAGTTCTACGTTTGCCGCTTTGCATACCGCTTTTGTGGAAGCGTCGTATTCGCGCGCAGTGCCGTGCAAGGTACATCCGGGATAATATGCAAGCTTCATTTTTTCTCCACTTCCTCAAAAATGCGTTTTATCTCTTTTGTGCCTTTAATCTTATGCGGCATGATGCCCAATTTTCCTTTCTTGAATAATTCCATGCCCATCGGGGCATAGCCTATCAAACCGCCAAGCCCTTTTGTCTTGAGCATGAACGTACCGCTGACGCCTGCTTCATACCATTTTCCATTGCTTTTCACAGAATCGATGAAAAGATTATCAAAAACAGGTTTCGGATTATTGAGCTTGATTTTACCTGCTTTTGCCTCACGCTGCGCAATCGCTCGTATCGCCCCCATCACTTCTGTGATTTTTACATTCTGGGGGCATCTTTCATAACATATATAACAGGAAGCGCAAAGCCAGAGGGAATCGTCGGTCAGGACTTCGTTGCGCATCCCCAGAAGCGCTTTCCTGAGTATCTTGCGCGGATTATATGCGCCGTCTATTTCGGTGACAGGACATCCCACAGTGCAGCCGGTGCAGTTAAAGCACTTCTTGATGTTCTCACCGCCTGGTTCATTGGCTATTTCGTACTTGAAATCTGGGTCAAGTTCGCTTGTTTTAATCATTTGCCAGCCTCCAATTGTCGTGCAAGGAACACGCTCAGGTCAACAACATCAAGGTCATATTTCTTTGTGGCATCTTTTTCATTCTTCAGGCAATTAAAATGAGCAAGGCATTTTGAGCATGTTGTTATCAACGTTTTTGCCCCGGTCGCCTGCGCTTCATCCATTCTCGCTATACGAAGCGCTTTTGTCTGCTCGTTGCAATTCATGAAACTGCTGACGCCGCAGCACATGGAATTTTCTTTTGAGTGTTCCATTTCTTTTATCGTTGCGCCGTTTGCGGTAAGCGCTTTACGAGGTGCGTCATATACTCCCATGTGCCTCCCAAGCCTGCAGGGGTCGTGGTATGTCACGTCTGCGTTTATTTTCAACCCGAGTTTATCCATAAGTTCGGAAATATGGACAACCTTTATTCCAAGGTCGTAATCCTTTGAAAAGGTGCGGTAGCATTCGGCGCAGCTTGTGATAAGTGTATCTATGCCGCTATCTTTGAGGTATTTTGTATTATAATTCTTAAGCCTGTCAAAAACGTCCTTTTTCCCCTGCCAGAGTACATCATGGCCGCAGCATTTCATCTGCAATACCTGGGGTTTGATGCCGATTTTATCAAGAAGCTTAAGCGATGAAGTTGTAATTTCCCCGAAATCAGTCTTGACATCATGCAAGAATAGGCCAAGCGAATCCACGCATCCGGGGAAGTAGCCGTATTTGGAATCGCTGTTTTCCTGTTTTGTTGCGCCGTCAAGTCTGGAGCTCAATTCAGCAAATTCAGTGAAAACCCCGAGGTGAGCGATCTCAAGCGGCTGTTTCCCTGCCCTTTCTTCCTTAATAAAACTTAAGAAATCCACCTGCTGCGGGCATCCCTGCGGGCATAATCCGCACGTCAGGCATGTCCAGATATCCTTAGTTTCAAGCCCGTAAACATTAGCATTATAAATAGAGGCGCGCGGAGATGTTTTTGAAACTCGGCGCATCGGGCAGATAGATGTGCATTTACCGCACTGGTAACAGGTTTGTACATTACTCGTTTATAGCCACCAACGTTTCTTTGGGGTTTATAACGTTTCTTAATTAAAGGGTATAATTGGTTTTAAACATTTCGATTTTAACGCCACAGCATCATGATTAATAATGTTACTTGCTCGCTCCAAAAATATTATGAATTATTTTTTTTCATCTGTTCCGACTACACAGATATTGCCTTCCGCTTTTACATGCGGGTCTATTAAGCCAAGTATGCGCTCGTCTTCAAGATTGATACATTCATCTGTCTTGCTCCTGAACCCGTACTTGCCGTAATCAGCAAGAGTCGGTCTTCTCTTTATGAAATGTCCTCGCTTGAATTCAAAGGAGAAAGGAAGTGCACGTTCACACGCCCCTCTCACTCCTTCCACGGCGGCTTCATCATCCACTTCGACCAGTATTTCTCCCACGATTATATGCAATTCAAATGCGCAATCACCGACATGGATGAGCTTTCTGTCCGGATGGTTTACATCTGTTCCTGTCCCTGGTCCGGATGTTACTTTTCTGGGCAGGTTCTTCCCATTGATGAGCATTCTTATTACCCCTTCGACCCGGTCAATTTCATTTAATACTTTTTCAGCAGTATCGGGCTGTAATAATCGCTTTGGAAATACTCTTATCTGGATAGGTTTTTCTACAGTTGTGGTAGTTTTTGACATTTTAGCTCCTATTTGTTTGAAGCTCCACGGTCACCTATCGATAATATCAGGTTGTTTACTTCTTCTGCTGTCGGTTCCCTGTTGATTTCCATCTCAAGTGTGTCAATTATCGCACTGTACGTGCAGTGCAATCTGTCATTTGTTTTTCTTCTCGCGCATCGCGTCATGTTTTACAATTGGTGTAAACGCTGTGCAGCATATTAAAGATTTTGGTTCGTATAGATACGAATAAAATAATTAATGATGATGAATTTGATTATTTTTCCCCAAATCGTAATCTATTTACCCTGCCTTTACAGTTAAGCAACCATGAAAGCGGTACTCGGGCTTGAGGACGGAACATTTGTTAAAGGAGAGGGCTTGGGAGTAGAGGGAATTGTCCAGGGCGAGCTTGTTTTTACCACTCAATACACAGGTTACGAGGAGGCCCTTACAGACCCATCGTATAAAGGCCAGATATTGATGTTCACGTATCCGCTCATAGGCAACTACGGTATAAGCGGCGAGACTTTCCAGTCAGACCGCATGCAGGCGGAAGGACTGGTTGTGAGGGAAGCCTGCGGCCATCCTTCACATCATAAATCCACCCGCTCCATCTACGAGTTCCTGAAGGATGAGGGCAAATCAGGTATCATGGGAATTGATACACGTATGCTCACGATAAAAACAAGAGAGCACGGCACCATGAAAGCCGCAATAATTGTCGGGGATGATGACGGAGAGGAAGCAGTGAGGCTTGCAAGGGAGCAGCCTGATATAGGGGGTCTTGACCTGATTAGTAAAGTCACCTGCAAAGAGCCGTACCATGTAAAAGGACAGGAAGACGGCGGCAACGTCGTGCTCATGGATTTTGGCGCAAAGAGAAACATCGTAAAAAGCCTGAACAACCGGGGAATCAATGTCACTGTTGTTCCTGCAACAACAAAAATAAATGATATCATGAATTACGAGCCAGATGCCCTGCTCCTCTCCAATGGGCCGGGAGACCCGCAGCAGGCGGTGAACGGCATCTCGGTCGTGAAAGAGCTTGCAGGGCAATTACCCATTTTCGGTATCTGTCTCGGACACCAGATTATCTCGCTGGCGCTCGGGGGAGAGACATACAAGATGAAATTCGGGCACCGCGGAGCCAACCAGCCTGTGAAAGACAAAAAGAGAGGTATCGTGTACATCACATCGCAGAACCACGGATATGCGGTAGATGAGAAGAGCATTGATGAAAAAGATGTGACCATTACGCAGCTAAACACCAATGACGGAACGGTTGAAGGGCTTGAGCATAAAAAGCTGGAAATAATGTCGGTGCAATATCACCCTGAAGCGCACCCCGGGCCTCATGATACTGAGAAGATATTCTTTGACAGGGTGGCTGAAACAGTGAAAAAGATGAAAGTAGTGGTTAAATAAATTTCACATCTTCCACCTGTCATCAACAGGAAAACACTCATTGATCCACATAAGCACCTTATTCTCATAGATTATCCTGTATTCCCTTGAAAGCACAGGCACATCTCCAAAAAAATCCTGCCGCACGATTTTCATATTCAGTATATCACGCCTGGTTTCAAGCTTGTGCTCACGCAGAATCCTTCCTATCGGGATATCGGCTTTCATGAGGTCGTCACTCATCGCTTTTGGCATTCTTTTAATCGGCGCCAGCGATTTTGCAAGAACGTAAATAGTCCCTCCGGCATCCAATGTCACAAGGCGGCTGTTAACCTCGTCCCCAACTTCAATATCAAGAAGCTTTGCGATATCAGGCGTTGCTTTTATTATAGTTTGCTCAAGGGTTTTTACCTCTATCGTTTTCCCGGTAAGTACCTCAAGAAGCTGCGTGACCGAGCCGTCAGTGCCTGCACAGATGCGCAGACATGCGGGAATATCCGGTCGTTTAAGCGCATCCCACAAATTCAGGCTCCCTGCACTTCTTTTTTTGCCATTTTGAGTCGTTCCTTGGCGGTATAGCCAGTGGCATCTTCGAGGAAGATCCTGTAGCGCTTGTTGGTATCGAGAATGACATCGTCTTTAACATCTTTGCTGGATTCGGTTTCCACGAACAGCTTTTTGTTTTCAATCCAAATGGTTAACTTTTTGAAAGCGCCGTAATTTATTGTGGATTTCCCGTTCTCTTCCTTTATTTGCGCTGGAAAATTCTTCTCAAGTTCTGCCCTGATTCGCCCGACATCCTGCGAAAAACCTCGTTTGAATGAGTACTCCTGAATAATATCACCTTCACACCATAAGTGACCGCTTTAGATTAAAAGATTACTGAAAATTTATTGAGCAGGCACCGAGACTCCTTTAAATTTAAACTCCCACAGACTTTCGCCCTTGATTTCTTCATGTTTTAAGTGCTCTATCTCATGGGCTATATCATAAGCGGTAGAACCTTCAAAAACAAGTTCTCTTGCGGTAAGTTCTTCAACTTTTATCTCTTTTTCAACAGGACGAACAGTCGCTTTAATAATATGGTCGCATCCTATTCTTATTTTATAAGGTCGCACGACCAGCATCCTGACTTCCTCATCACCACACTTTTCAAGCCTGTGAACCGTTCCCTCCTCTTCTTTTAGGACAGGATTCACGAACAGGTAAATTTCCTCAAGTGAGTATCCTAATTTTTTAGCGTCATCGTAAACTGTTGTCTTGTCCAATACTGCAATGGTCTTTATATTCACGGATGAATAGCTCCAGTCGCCGCCATCCCTTAACGAGAGCAGAAGCGGGAGAAAAGCATCTGCAGGTAAGTTAAAACCTGAAATCAGTTTTCTCTCTTCATTGGTGAATTCTATTGTTTTCTTGAGATTTTGCATATTCATAATATACTTGTTTGCATGAAGCTTAAAAAGCTCGCAGCTATAGAATTTATATACAATAAGCACTGATTTACTAATGGGAATTGGAGGTAAATTATGTCAAGATATATTATAATCTCTAACCTGACGGATGAGGGCGCTAAAACCCTTAAGAAAAATCCCGGCAGGGTAAAAGAAGTAAATGATGAACTCAAGGAAATGGGTGTAAATGTGCTGGATCAATATGCAGTGCTGGGAAATTTTGATTTCCTGACCATCGTGGAAGCGGAGGATGAATCCGCTGTCGCGAAGGCGGCTGTTGAAATTTTATCGCGGGGTAGTATAAAGACGGCGACTTATAAGGCGATACCTATAGATGAAATGATAGAATCGCTTAAATAAAGCAATATTTAGATTCGTTTCCTTGCGGCTTCTTCTCATGTTCAACCCTATCGAACTTGCAGAACTCACCCGCAACATCGTCTGCAAAAACAACCACAGAAAATACTACCGCTTCCGCTCATCAAGATTCTACGGCGGCATAGCGACAGCGGACTGTGTGGGCTGCTGCTTAAGATGCGTCTTCTGCTGGGCATGGAACGTGGTAGCAAGCCCTGAGGTTTGCGGGAAATTCTACTCTCCGCAGGAAGCTGCAGGAAAACTTATTGCAATTGCTAAAAGCAAAAAATTGCGTCAGTTGAGGATTAGCGGAAACGAACCGACCATATGCAGGGAACACCTGATAAAAGTCCTCGAACTGATACCGGAAGATCTTATTTTTATTCTTGAAACCAACGGAATACTTATAGGCAGTGACATGACCTATGCTGAGGAACTCTCAAGGTTCTCCAATCTTTATGTAAGGGTGAGCCTAAAAGGCACATGCGAGGAGGAATTCTCAAGATTAACAGGCGCGGCACCTGAAGGGTTTCAACTGCAGCTTAAGGCGCTTGAAAACCTTACAAAATGTAAAGTAAATGCCCATCCTGCCTGCATGATAAGCTTCTCCCCGCCTGAAAATATTGCAGCTTTGAGGAAGAAATTAAGCTCAATAAACCCGGCATTCGGAGATTTTGAGGTAGAAGAACTCATTCTTTACCCGGCAGTTCTTGAGAGGCTTAAGAAGCTGAAGGTGGATTATATGACAGGATACAAACCTGAAAGAATACCGACAGAGTAAATATCAGAATCCTTTAGCTTAGCTATCAAAAACATTAAGTGCTATAATATAAATATTGAATCAAAAATGAAGGAGATATTATGGCACTATCACCATTAGAAATAATCATGCTGGTTGCAAATATTGTTTTCATTATAATTGCAATTTATTTGTTTATACGATTAAGAAAACTTGGGAAAAAACCGGAACCTAAAAAAAAAGAGCAAACGGAAATTTCAGGAATCGCAAACATAACACCGGTGGAATTCAATCCGGAAAGATTCGGGATAGAGCACAAGGAAATACCGATTCCTGAAAAAACAACTGGAGCAGGCGAAGAGGAAAAAATAGAGGCAGGTAAAATTGCTGAACTCAAGCTTGAAGATGAACTCCCTGAAGTTGAGGAGGCTCCCAGGAAAAAACGGGCTGCTACTAAAAAGGAAGAAAAGAAAGTTCCTGAAGAAGTAGTAACGGAAAATCCCGAAGTTCCTCTTGAAAAAATTGAAATCCCGGAAAAAATTGAATTTAAATTTGAAGAACCGGAACCTGGAAAAGAAGAAAAGAAGCCAGAAAAAAAAGAGATTAAAAAGAAACCCGTTAAAAAAGAACCGGCAGCTAAAAAGGAAACAAAACCTGCATCCCGGAAAAAGGCAGGTAAAAAGAAAAAAAGTCTAATCGGTGAGAATATTTGACCTATTTAGGTTTCTTTCTATTAACTTAGACTATTCACTTCAGTGAAATTATATTCAACTGGTTGATACCCCTGAATCAATAACCGCAAAGTTACATTAGTATTATTGATAAAATGCGTTTTTTGATTCGTAAAGCTATAGGAGCTACCTTGGCTTTCAAGGGTGAATGTGTTTTCTTCAAGTACCTGCCCACTATTAACAATCTGAGCTGTAATCGATAATGGAACACTCTGTTGGTTAAACATTTGTACCTGCAATGAATTAAGCTCGTATTTGTCAATTCCCCAGATCGCAGGTTTTTTCATTCGTGCATCCACATAGAGAGATCCCGGTGGCAGTTCATTGACCGTTGGCGGGAGTGTAGCAGTGGGAATTGGCTGAGCCTCTACGATTATAGTGCCACTCAGGTTTTTATTTTGTTCAAGGTAGAACGTATAAGCTCCCGATTTCTTGAATATATATCGATATTGCTGGTGATATGCCAATACCTGAGCATCAAAAAATCCATCATTACTGGCAAGGGTAACCGTATTAGTATCATAATTATCCCACACGATTTCATCTCCAGCTTTGATTGTTACATTATTGGGAATAAAACCTCTGTTGCTATCCAATTTTACGAGCGTCTGGTTGCCTGTTGGTGTAGCTTCAGGAAAAGTAGGTACCGTTACAGTTTGTGCGACTGTTACTGTTGGTGTCGGAGTTAGAGTTGGAGTTGGTGTACCTACTTGTTTTCCTGTACATCCCGAAAAGAAAACTACCAGGCCAAGGAAAGTTATAAAAAAAATTGATTTATATTGTACCATATTCATCGCCAGAGTTTATATCACATGTTTTTAAAAGATAAACTTGTCGATTTATGCTGAAGGGGAGAGCTAGATACTTCTACATAAAATTCAATGAAGCCTAAGACAATTATTTAGGCCTGTAATATTTCCATTTAAGAAGCGCCTGCTGTAATTCCTTATTTTCCCCCGCATAATCCGGAAGTTCAATCCCTTCCATTGTTGCCTCGATTGCCTGCATCACTGCTTTTGCCCCTGCGCGTGTTCCTTCCGGATGCCCGTGTATGCCGCCGCTTACGAGAATCGTGCAATCATTCCCGAGAATTCCCATTACCGACGGTATTAAACCAGGATGGAGGCCTCCTGAAGAAACAGGAAGAGCCGGTTTTATTTTACCCCAATCCTGTGAAAGGAAGGGTTCTTTTATGTGAGAATCCCGGAGGACATTCGCAATCCCTATTATCTCATTTTTTGTCCCGACCAGTTTTCCGATCGCTGTGCCTGAATGGATTTCATCAACCCCTATCAATCTCATAAGTTTTGCAAGGAAATACATGGTCAACCCGTGTTTTGGATTCCGGTCAAATGCAGCATGCATTGCCCTGTGGGCATGTATAGCCAGACCCAGATCGCCGCATTCCTCGCGCATGGTCTGGACAGAGGCCGTCCCGCATGTGACCACATCTATCATTGCAAATCTCCATCCGGAATCGTGGAGCAATTTCGCCTTGCGAATCATTTCTTTTGTTTCACCTGTGATATTGAGGAGGGCATCTTTCTGCTCGCCGGTTTCCTTTTCGGCTTTGTCCCGCAATTTTGTCATCCGGGAAAGCCTGTCTTCAAACCGGTTAAAAGAAGTGGATGTCAAATTCTCATCGTCTTTCACAAGGTCAAACCCGCCCATCCAGGTTTCATACGCCACTTTTGCATGTTCGGCAGCACTGAAGCCGATTTTTGGTTTCGGCACGGCGCCTGTTATGGGTCTTTCCTTTACCTTCAATAGAGACCTGATTCCCGCGATACCGTGATGTGGCCCTTTGAAGGAGCTGATATATCTTGCAGGAAGAGAGACATCTATTAACCTTAAGTTCCGCAGCGCTTTCATGCCAAAGATGTTCCCTGCTATGCCGCTTAGAAGCTGCGGCGCATTTTCCGGTTCCCATAGGTCAATCGGATATGCCACTTTTACATATTTATCATCCAGTTCAAAAGCCCGTGCTTTTATCTTTTCTACCCTTGCTGGCAAATCATGCAGGGTAGTCCATGTCCCGGCTGAACTTTCAGAGGCAATTCTCCCGATGGCTTCTTTCGCGCTTATTCCTTTTGCGGGTTCGAAATAATATAGGCATACCAGATCATTTTTTGCAGGGGTATAATTCAAATCAACGAATTCACTGTACCAATCAATTTTCTCAGCCATTCAATCACCTTTCATCGTCTATTATTTTATAAATTAAAAGATTTAACTGTCAGATGAGCAAAGTTTTGGTTCGTTCAATTCGTGACGACATGTTAATGTTTCTATTTACACTTGCCAACAAACTTAACAAAATCGTTTGGAGTTTAATATCTTTCAACAATTATTCCGGTTGTGAAAGTTTAAGTATTATTATTATCATGATAGTGATGATATGGTGAGATTTATGGAAAAGAAGGAGGAAATTTCTTTTGAAAGATTACTCGAAAGAGAATTTCAACTTCCAAATCTATTGCTGGTAGATGAGGAATCAAAAACTAAAAAGAAGAAATCCTTATTTGATTTTTAATAAAATGTTAAAAACACCTTCGATTTTGTCCAAAGGCAGGACGGATTCTCTTTTACAATCAGCCAATCATATTCCTATAATATCGTTGTAATCCTCAACACAACTTTTCAATCCATTACCCACTCCTAAAAAACAACCATCCGTCAAAAAAATTTATAGCCAATAAGACTGTACTAGCACGAAGCCCAACGGTGACACAATGGCAGAAAAGCAACCACAACCAGAAGAAAAAAAAGCAGTGCTTCCCGCAAAATCAAACTTCAGCGAATGGTATAACGAACTACTTTTGATGGGGGAAATAATGGATGTCCGTTATCCTGTCAAAGGGCTGTATGTCTGGTTCCCGTTCGGGTTTGATGTGCGAAAGCGCACATATGCGATAATCCGCGAGTTGCTTGATAAAGACCACAAGGAAGCGCTTTTTCCCCTGCTCATCCCTGAGACCGAATTCATGAAGGAAGCAGAGCACATAAAAGGCTTTGAGAATGAGGTTTATTGGGTAACTCACGGCGGCAAGAACGAGCTTGACGTCAAGCTGGCTCTTCGCCCCACGAGTGAAACCGCTATTTATCCAATGTACAAAGTATGGGTGCGCTCCCATGCGGATTTACCAATCAAGATATACCAGATAGTGAACACTTTCAGGTACGAGACAAAACACACGCGCCCCCTCATCCGCCTTCGCGAGATAACTTCCTTCAAGGAAGCCCACACAGTCCACGCCACATGGGATGAAGCCGCAGCGCAGGTCGAGGAAGCCACGCGCATTTACCAGGAATTCTACAGGCGGCTTGCAATCCCCACAATCGTCTCAAAACGTCCTGACTGGGATAAATTCCCAGGGGCGGATTACACGATGGCTGTGGACACGCTTATGCCCGATAACAAAACATTACAGATAGGAACGGCGCACCATTTGGGCAGCAATTTCGCAAAGACATTTGACATAAAATATGAAGATTTAAACGGCGGGCAGCAATACGCCCACCAGACATGCTACGGGATTTCGGAACGCAGCATTGCAGCGTTGATTTCTATTCATGGAGATGATAAGGGACTTGTATTCCCGCCTGAAGTGGCGCCAATACAGGTAGTGGTCATCCCGATTTTGTTCGGGAAGAGCGAGGAGATATTGAAAGCATGTCGCGATGTGGCAGACAAACTGAAAGAGAATGGCATGAGAGTGGTTCTTGATGACAGCGACGAGCGCCCCGGAGCCAAATACTACAAATGGGAAATGAAAGGTGTGCCCCTGAGAGTAGAAATCGGCCCGCGCGACCTCAAGAACAATGCGGCGACCGTGGTCAGGAGAGATAGCGCAAGTAAGGAAACAGTCCCGCTGGATAATATTACACAGGAAATCCAAAAAAGGTTCGAGGCTATTCGCGAAAACCTGTTGGAAAAAGCCAGAATTTCGTTGAATGAACGCATTATAAACTGCGCAACGCTTGAAGAAGTGAAAGATAAAATTTCAAATGGTATCGCCAGGATTCCATGGTGCGGTGAACGCGGATGCGGACTTGCGATGGAAGAAGCAGTGGGTGCAGGCATATTGGGAGTGCCTGAAGGCGAGCTTGGCAGGGGCGCCGGGAATTGCCCGATATGCAATAAAGAAACGGGAAATATGTCGATAATGGCTAAAACATATTAGATAAGCATTAAAAATTAGTGAATACTTAATATTTTTTTGGTCGTGCTGTTATAATCGGAGCAATCCCGATTTTTATTTACTTTTTATGAAATTACTTTTGTAAATATAAGATTATAATTATCAGATTTATGATAATCACACAGCTTGTTAATCACAGGTAGAGATAGAGCCATTTACCTCTAACTCCATGCAGCTTAAAGTAAAAGTTAATTATGGTAAAAATCAGGTATAATATTGGAAAATTACTATATGTAGTCAATCTAACCTTATGGTTAAGAGGAACCAACGTAACCACCACCTATCCATTCCGTCAAAACTTTTTTTGGTTCCTCAACAACTTCTCCTTGAAGGTATCTTTTTTTTGATATTCTCACAAAATGATAATGGTCTAAATGACTTATCATCGTTTAGGTAATATACTCTAATTGCGAGGCTGGCAGCAATATACCACCACACCCATACCAAAGCTTTTTTTTCTGCCAGCCTCATACAAAATTCAAAGCTTATCCGGCGGCATAGAACCGTTTAACCTCTAAGTCTATGCAGATTAAGGTTAAATGATTCTATAATTTTATCATTTTTCTTCTTATTTTTCGGATGCAATACTCTAAACCATTCATAAGTTAAAATAATAAGGAATACAAGAGCTAATAATCCTATAATTTCAGATATATAATCAATCAAACCATTGGCACAGTTCCATAATTCAGTTATGAATAATAAAGTAATATCATCACAATAAATAATTATTTATCCTTTAATGCAATGATACTACTTGCGCACCATGGTTACTATATCACCGACATTTAAGAATTT
>CABMII010000055.1 GCA_902386255.1 uncultured archaeon | reverse complement strand
TAATTGTTGCTGATTTCTTGGCTTTTATTTTTAGCGACACACAAAAGAATGAAAGCCAAAGAAATCAACTTTTCTATGTAAAATTCAGCCGCATGATGGGGATATGCGTTTATAGTTTCCTATACGTGAACAAAAAAGAGAAATTGGGACAAAATTGTATCAAGACTTAGCTACCGACCCGAATTGAAACAGTCTCGATTGAATGGTGGTTTAATCAAAAGTGTTATATGAAGCCACCACCATAAAAAACCTTAGACCCCGTATTTAAATACGGGGACTTATCACGATTAAACGAGGAATTTTATGAGCGAAAAAATTGGAATACTGGCACTCGGGCATGGAAGCAAACTCCCCTATAACAAAGATGTGGTGACAGGGGTTGCCGAACTTATCGCAAAGAAATACAGGAATATAGTCGTCAAGACCGGTTTTATGAATATGAATAATCCCACAATGAAAGAGGGACTCGAAGCTTTTAAAGGGACGGGCGTTACCACAATCGTGGCAGTCCCTATTTTCCTGGCGCATGGCGTTCATACCACTGAAGACATACCCCAGATTCTTGGCGTAAGCCGCGAGGACAGGAAAACCACGATAAAATTGGATGGCAGGAATGTGACGCTTATTTATTCAGAGCCTCTCGGGGCAGATGAACTGGTCGCTGAACTGGCATTCAAAAGGGCCAAGGAAGCCCTTTCATCGAATTGATGCAATTTAAGAGTTCACATAGAGTAGCCGTACTTGACCTGACACACGGCGGCGCGGTAATAGCCCGGAAGCTCAGGAATATTGTAAGTGAAATTACTGCTATAGATGTCTATAAAACGATGGATGCCGCAGAGTTAGACGCTCTGGAAAATTGCGGCATAAAAACTTCCCGGGAGCCACTGGACGCATCGGATTTTGACCTCATAATCGCTCCGGTGCATCTTGATTCCAATTATCCCATGCTCAAGGATGCACTTTCGAATAATATACCTGTTTTATCGCATCATGTTGCAGCAGGGCAAATTCTATCCGGGTACAACCTGAAAAATAAAACCCTGGTCGAAATAACAGGCACGAAAGCGAAAACAAGCACAGCAATCCTGCTCGCCCAGATATTATCAGGGGAAAAAAAAGTGGTATCGCACACAAGCCGCGGCATTGAGGACTGGAGCACCGGAAAATCAGTCAGAAAAGGATTAAGCATAACGCCTGCAAGCATACTCCTGGCGCTTGATGCTGTTGAAGAGGCTGGCATTGAATTTGAGGTGTTTATTTCAGAAATTTCACTTGGCGGGACAGGCTGTGCCGATATCGGAGTGATAACAACAATAGCCAATGACTACAAAATAGCCAGCGGCACCAGGCTTGCAAGCGACGCAAAGCGCCAGATGATACTTAATGCAAAACCCAAAAGCTCGATAGTGGTAAACAAAGATGCGTTGAGGTTTTTCGGGGCATGCAGGAGGGATTTAAATATTATTTCATTTACGGAATCCATTGACGCTTCATGCAGTGTCTATTACGAGGATGAAAAAACGATAGCGTATTATCTCGACAAGAAACACGGCAGGATATGTCTCCCCGATGCGCAGGGTTACGATATAAACGCCTATAAAACCGCTTTTGCGTGTGCGACTGCAGCGGCTCTCGCGATGAATATCGGCGCCGATGTCATCGGGCGTGCGCTTTGTGATTTTGGCGGCGCCGAGGGACGCATGAAAAAAACCTCCCTTGCCGGAAGAACGCTGATAGACAACTCAAACTCGGGGATGGACATCAGGGTTGCTGAAAAGGCGCTTGAATTTTCAAAAGCGCAGGGAGAGAGAATCGTCATGGTGCTCGGCGAGGAGGCAAAAGAAGTATGCGAAGGGCTTGACCCCTCGGGTGTTGAACAATTCATCCAAAAGCACCTCGATGAACTTGCAGCCCTTGTACTTGTCGGAGAAAGGATGAAGCCGCTTGTGAATACTGAAGATAATATCCATTATGCTGGGAATCTGGCAGCCGGAATTGAACTTGCAAAAAAAATGACGCATGAGAAGGATATTATTTTATCCTGTGTGAAGTGTTTCAGGTAATAAATATGGAACTTAAAAAACCCATCAGGCATGCGAAGATTGGACGTGACATGACCGTAAGCGAGCTTGTGGAGGCATTTTCCGGCTGTGCTTTCGGGGCCGGGCGCCTTTCTGAAGCAGTGGATATCTACAGGGAAATGGTCAAAGACCGGGAATGCACGAAGTTCTTCGGTCTTGCGGGCGCTATGGTTCCAGCCGGGATGAGACAGGTTGTAAGCGGCATGATAAGGGACGGGGAAATCGATATTCTTGTTACCACGGGCGCCAATCTTGTCCATGATATAATCGAATCCATGGGGCTTCACCATTACAAGGGAACGGACGTTGCTGACGATGTGCAGTTGAAACATGATGCCGTAAACCGCATCTATGACGTGTTCCTGCCTGAGCATCATTTTACGAATTTTGAGGAGAAGCTGCAATCGATTTTCAAGGAAATCCCTGATAAGCTGTCGATAACCGAACTTCTCTCGCACATCGGGGCAAGACTGGATGATGACAACTCGATTTTAAAAAGCGCATATGACACTGGCGTGCCCGTTTACTGCCCAGCAATCCAGGACTCGATAATCGGTCTCCAGGCATGGCTTTACAAACAGACAAAACCGCTCAATGTGGATGTTTTTGCAGATATGCGGGGATTGATTGACAGGTGCTACGAGGCAAAGCGCGCCGGCGTTCTGATTATTGGCGGAGGTGTTCCCAAGAACTTCATTCTCCAGTCCATGCTTGTCACGCCGAGGTCTTTTGATTATGCAATCCAGCTTACCATGGACAGGCCCGAGACAGGCGGGCTTTCGGGCGCCACACTCGATGAGGCGCGCTCATGGGGCAAGGTGGGCGAGAATGCGCGGGCTGTGACTGTTTATTCGGATGCCACCATCACGCTGCCGATTATTGTTGCGGCGGCGAAAACCAAAAAATAAGAATCCATGTTCAACGAAGACGAATTCGGAAAAAAGATCTCAATAAAATTCCTGCAGACGCTGAACAGGCATCTTCCAGCCAAGAGATTGACACTTAGGGAACTTCTCCTGGAAGCTAAGCCCGGCATAAAAACCCTCGACGGCTCCACTCATTCCTTTGATAAGAAAGAACTTGAAAGGCTCGCGTCCATGATTCCGGAATGGGAACATGAAAAATTGAGGCTTCCAATTTATCTTGAAATGAGTTCTTCGATGGAAAGGGGAACTATTAAACCCTAACTCCGCCTGATTTACGCACTATTTCTTAGAAATCGATCAACCCCTACCGAAATGCTTATATCTTAGTATTACGTATATACGTAATACATGACACATCCTGATTGGGTATTAAAAC
>CABMII010000054.1 GCA_902386255.1 uncultured archaeon | reverse complement strand
TTCGCTATTGCGGAATTGAGAAAACTATTGAGATTGTTATGGAGGTTTACGAGAGCCAAGCAATTGATCCTCATGTCAATAGATATCGATTCAGGGATGATTGGTGGTCTTAACCGATGACCAATGATATGAATTATAACCGAGACCATCAGGATTTTTTCTCGCAACCTTCAGTTTTTGCATCAGATATGACTCTATCCTTCCAATATTTTCGACTGTGACTGCGCCGCGGAGCATTTCACTAATTTCCAGACCGTAGTCTTCACCCTCGATAATGCCAAGTATTTTTTCCAGAAGCTTGTCCTTATAGTAGCTATCTGTTATCTCTATCAGGCATTTATTGAAATCTTCAATGCATCCTGATACAAAGTCCCCCATGCCTCCGTCCGAGTCATCCGTGCCTTCTTCGTATGCCACCACCCCGCCTTTTACCAGAGCCAGATATATCTCGGCTGCGCCTTTATAAGATTCTTTCTCCATGAGCCTGTCTGCCATCTTTTTTATTTCTTCAAGTCTTCTGATGGCATCCCACACATGGTAATAGTCAAGTTCTCCATGTACTATCCATCCGATTTTATCCGAGATTGCATCTATATTTACTTCTGGGTTTTCTCCAGTCTCCAGGGAAAATTCATTGATCAAAGAAGGGTTCTGTTTAATTAAACTCTTAAGAATATTGATAATTTCATCTTTGCTCATTTTTTCGATTGAACCAATGAATATATCAGCATCAGTGAATGATGATGAATCATTCGCCCATTGCAGGAGAAGTGCTACCCCGTGCTTACACATATTCCCTACAGGACAGGTGCATTCGGTGCTTATATTCGGGTCATCGATGTTTGCCCTTACTTCGTACGGTACTGAAGCGCTTCCAAGAACCTGGGCATAAAGCGTATTTTCTAATTTTACAGCACCAAGGACATGACCGTTGTCATAGTAATCCTGACCTTTGAAAAAAGTCTTATCGCCAAAGATTTCCCTTATCACATCTTCAGTCAGTTTTGTCATAATTATTTGATTTCACTCAAATACTCTCACTTTTTTGAATAATTTTATTTTTTCTTCGGTTTTCATACTATCCAGCCTACTGCCATATTTTGATGCTATTTGCGCATTCCAGGCATCCGAGATTTTGTTGAGCACAGCATTCGCCTGCTTAATATCATCTATACTTTCCTTCCCCGCTATTGATAGATATTCCTTCTGTTTCATATCAGTGAACGCCAAGTAATCATCCATCAGTTTCCCCACAGGAGATTTTGGCATCCCGTACTCATTCGTGAACTCCTTAAGATTTCGCCTTGCATACTTCTGCCTCGGGTGATACTTAAGGCATGTCTTCCACGCCTCAAGTGCTTCATTCCGCCTCCTCAGTTCCCAGAGGGCGCAACCGAGGTTCTGGTAGGCATCTGCTATATCTTCTTTTTTATATTCAGGATAACTCCTGATGGCCATCTCGTACATAGATATTGCCTTCTCGTACTCTCCGGTTTCCTTATGGACTACCCCCCTATTATAGAGAGCCCTGGGATTGTCTGGCTCTATCAAAAATACCCTGTCAAGCCATGTTTTTGCTTCTCCAGTTTTATTTTCAATAAGATAAGTCTCGGCAAGAAGATTCATTATTTCCGTATCGTCAGGGCATATTTCCAGAACTTTCATTAAAACCTGTCTTGCCTCGCTACATTTCCCTTCAAGAACCAATTTTGCCGCTAATCCCATTCCACCGTGTCTTATTTCTTCGATAGTGGGTTTTGATTTGCCTATCATGTTATCTCCTCGTCAAAGGATTTCTCTAAGCGTATATCAGTCTGCCTCAAGTATATCTGCGAAAAAGAGACTGATATTCCTTTTTTTAGGCATAAACAGCCTCAGCTATGATGTTAGGCTTTATTATAGGCTTTAGTGCATCAGGAGTTACAAGGTCAACTTTTGCACCAAGCTTATCGCTTAAATAATTCTCAAGCTCCATGAATTTAATAAAACCAATCGGCGCCTCGAACTCGACAAGCATGTCAATGTCGCTTGTTTCGGTCTGTTTTTCTCTTGCGTAAGAGCCGAAGATGCCTATGGTTTTAACTTTGAAGTTTTTCTTGAGGTATGGGAGTTCATGTTTCAGGAAATTTAGGATTTGTTCTTTGCGTTTCATAAATTCATTCTCTTTTTGAGATAGATTGCATACTACCTTGGATTATGTTAATAAGTATAAAGTTTGTATCTAATATTAATGCTCCCATACATCCTTAAATTTCATTGCTACCCTATAATATGATTCTCTCCCTATCGCATTATTTAATTTGTTTATGGTTTCTTCGGAGAATATTATTTGATTTTGTTCGCATAATTTTTTTATGACCATATATATCTCAAATTTTACACCGATAATGCGGTACGTTTTCAAAGGAAAATGTATAAAATTATTTCTTTGTAATTGTATGTAATCTAAAACCTCTTTCATTCTTTCAGCTTGTTCTTCGTCCAAATTCTTTATTTTCAGAACCCTATTTAACTCTTGTTTGGCATCTTCAAACCTTTTTAATGGTTTATTCTCATTATTATAATTTAAAAAGAAGTTATCAAAATCTTCAATCATCAAAATCGTTTTTATGAATCCCTCAAATAAATGTCCTATAAGTGTATAGTACGGATCCCAATCTCTAATAGAACCTACCCCATTTTCTGCTTTTTTAACTTGTAATTCTTCAAGTTCTAAAATTTGGGTCAAGCATTGCTCTAATTGCTTCAATCGGTCAGTTAAATAGATTTGTCTCTCACTGCCGGAGAACGATTTTATCTTACAGATATCCTTATCAAAATTTATGGTTTCTTTATTTATTTCATCAAAAGAGAGGTTGTGAGTACTTAGTGTCATATCACAAACCCTGTCTCACTCTTCGGCCTCGGCTTTATCAAAATAAAATCCCTCATCTTCGAAGGAAGCACCTGCGCCACCTCTTTCATAGTCACTCCTTCCACGAACTTGATATTCTCTAAATGCTCGTGGAACTCCTCATAAGGCAATTTCACCCTCGCGCCGTTCAACTGCAATGTAATCGGAAGCGGGTGAAGACTATCGATTATCTCCTGCACCTGCTCCTCGATTTCTTTCTTGATGCGCGGCGGCGCTACGGAAGGCGGGTCTTTGGCAATTTCTTTCCTGATATCATCCAGGACTTTACCAATTACCTCGGCAAGCTTATCCAGAGTGCGAAGCTCCTCGGAATGCCGCATATGATGCAAAATCCTCCCGAAATTGCCCACGTATGCTGTTGCATTCGGGACATCTTCTGTTCTCAATTCAGGCGCGCCCGTTACAACGACCGGTATTTCAATCCCCTCGTAAAGCCTCTTTGACTTTTCGATGATGCAATGCTCATAATTTCCCAGGATGAAAACAGCCACATCATGTTCATTGATAAGGTCGCGTTCATAAGCCGTAAGCTGGCATATTCTTTTCCCGACTCCCCGCGCAAGCCCGACCATATTGGTCTTAGCACCCTGCTTTCTCAGGAACTCCGCCACGTCGCAATCAAGGTGCGGGAGATGGTGATAAGCCAGTGTTGGCGCAACTGTTGCGATTTCACTCCCGGTAAGCGGCGCCCGCGTAAGTTTCCCGAGAAGTTCCTTTGCCTTTTCCTCAACGATTGCAATATCATTTATCGGGACAAGCATCAACAGGACAACTTCGGTCTGCATCACGTTTTTCTGTAGTATATAACCGCCAAGGTCTTCCACCAGTTCCACCATATGATTGTGCTTATAGACCCCGCCCACATACATGACCGGTTCAAGCATTTTCTTCCCTCCGCAGGGACTCAAGCATGTCCTTTGCTTTCGCCAGCCATTCGGGTTTCAGCGTATCCTCTGAAGCCACGAAAAGAACATGCGACATCGAAAGCTCATGTTTTCGCACCCTGAAACCCTCAGGTATTATGCGAAGCGCAATGGCATCAATGAGCCTGTCAAGAACTTCCTGCTGGGGCTCTTCGATTACAAGTTCGCTCATGGCGTCCATTTCTTTTAGAGGGTCAGCCTTAACTATCAGTACATTCTTATCCGGCTGTTCGATGTTTTCCTTACCGTATCTTTCCCAAAGTTTATTAAGCAGTTTAATCGTGTACTCTTCTTTGTCAATTTCGATTCTAATCTCGTCCTTGCCGAGCGCTCCCATATCCACTTTGGCAAAATCCTTAAGCCTGATAGAAGGTGTGCCAAGCCGCAGCAGGGCCGCAAATATGAAAACAGGTTCAACAGGGTCCACAAAAACATGCAATCGTCCGATAACACGCGAGAGGGACAGGTCTGCAATTGTATCCATTATAAGTGTTCGCGTGGTTTTTGCTCCCACAGCATCGGGAGATTCCACAATAAATGTTTCAAGCTGTTCCATCGTGGCTCCCTATTTGGAAATGAATCCTGAAGCAAGCAGCGCCGCCCCTACTGCTCCTATATACTGTGCGTTTGCGGGGACGATGACCTTTACTTTTAGCAATTCTTCAACCGCTTTAGGCAGCCCTTCAATAAGAGCGGTGCCTCCAACCATTATAACAGGTTCTTTCACATCAATTTCCTGGAGCTGCTGTTCGAATAATTGTTCTGCGACGCTGTGACAGGCAGCCGCCGCCACATCCGCGGGAGTGTTTCCCGCAGCAAGTGAATTAACAAGAGACTGGATACCGAAGACTATGCAATAGCTGTTCATCTTTACGTTCTCGGCCTTTCCTTTTACTGCGAGCGCCCCAAGCTCGGTTATGCCCACTCCGAGCCTTTTTGCGGTCATTTCAAGGAACCTGCCCGATGCGCCTGCACAGATGCCTCCCATCGTGAACATGCCGGGAATGCCGTCAATGACCGATATCGCCTTATTGTCCATGCCTCCGATATCAAGAACAGTAGCTGTTCCTTTTTGTTTACCCGCAAGGTAAACTGCTCCTTTTGAGTTAACCGTGATTTCTTCCTGGACGAGGTCTGCCTTGAAATGTTCCCCGATAAGGAATCGCCCGTAACCCGTTGTACCGAGAGCCTGTATTTCTTCGCGTTTAACCCCTGCTTCCTTTAATGCATTGGCATACGCTTCCTCGGCGCTTTCCAATACCTTGATTGTCGGCACCCAACCTTTCCCGATAATCTTGTCATCCCTCATGACCACTGCCTTTGTAGTTGTGGAACCTGAATCTATTCCAGCGGTAAGGCCGCTCTGCTTTTCCCTTGCAAGCAGACTCTTCCTGCGTGCAGTTGTGGTGAGCGCCTCCATTCTTGTTAGGAGGGTTCCAGCAGTGGTTCTTTCCGTGAATGAATAACTTATGACCGGGATACCGGTTTTTTCATGTATGTACCGGCGCACTTCGCTCCTCACAAGGGCGGCTTCGGCGCACCTGAAGCAGGTAGCAACGAAAACAGCATCAACCTGCACCTTTCCGGTCACAATGGATTTTGCCCGCGCCATTACAAGCTTGAGGTCGGGACTTGCCACTTTAAGCCCGAATTCTTCTTCGATTGATTCAATATCCGCAATATCCACTTCTGGATAAACCATAACAGCATTGACCTGCTTGACTGCGGAATCGATTTCTTTCTGTATCCCGCTGTATTCCGCGCCGCATGAAAGCTGGGCTATCCTCACAGGATTTTCAGTTGAAGTCATTTCTTTTCCTCCGCAGGTTTGAGAGATTTTAAGAATTCCGATATCTTATATACGAATTCCTTGGCTTCTTCCTCATTGCTGGGATAATCAAGCTCAAGAAGCGGGATTTTCTTAGCCCTTAACAGGAAATTAACAAGTTCATTCGTCCTGGCGCAGCCCATACAGCCAAACGATATCACAGGGTCGCGGACAACGATGGCAGCTTCCGCATTCCGAAGAAGCGGGTCAAACAGCGACATCCTGCCCCTCACACCTGACGGCACTTCCACTGCAGCGTATTTTAACCCTAATTTCGGGTCTTCTGGCGTGATGTTCAACGGGGGCGAATCAAGACCCTGTGATTTGACTTTTTTCCCGACTTCCTGCATTATTGCAAGGGGTTCATGGCCAAATCGTTCAACCAGGTCTGAAAGAATAAGACTGTTTGTGGGATAAATAAAAACCTTCATTGCTGTACCTCTGTTCCTTTTATAATATTTTTAAGTTTCTCTATATCGAGTTTTTTCTTTTTTTGTTTTATTTGGGGAATTTCACCTTTATCCAGTGCACGAAGAGCAGAAGCGATGTGAGGTAACAATTTGTCCTCGCTCTCAAGATTGTGGAATCCGGGTCTTGCCCCGCCGCGCCTTGTCGCCCTGCAGCGGTAGGGTTCACCTGGTGCAAAGCCCCGCTCTTTAACGAAAATGCCATAGGGGTCCATTTTGCGAATAGTTGAAAGGAGGGAATCAACTACCTTGCGCTCCCCGGTTACCATTACCCCGAAACAGGTTTCCTTAATCAAAACATCGGCATTGGATTCGTAAAGCTTTATGACCACATCACTGGGCAGCAGTTTTGACGAATTGATTACAACCATTTTGGTTATGGAATCCATTATGAAACCTCTCTTATGTAAATTATATCGCCTGCTTTAATACCTTTTAAGCGTTCCGGCTCAATGACTTTCCCTATTATATTTGTACATTCGAACTTTTCTCCCGTGGGCCCATATTTTTCATCATCGGTAAGCCTGACACCAACCATACCGTAACGTTTTGCAGCCTGGTTGGTCACACCGATTTCTCCTGCTTCGACTTTGGTTCTGGGAACATTCTCGGGATTTATTTCCTTATAGGCTTCAGCCTCTTTCTCAGACCTGAAAAGGTAAGTATTCTCGTATGTATAAACCACTGGCAGTGGACCTAACGGCCTGTCTTTCAGGCGCAGTGAATGCCTGAAGAAGTCAAGAGTTATCGGCGCTTTGTCATCATAAAACCTGACGTTGATTATCTTATCGGATTTCACGCCAAGACCTGTGACCCCTCCAGACCCGAGTATTTCAATTGTGGTATCGGGATCCTGTTCTACTATTATCGCATCATCGCCTGTATATCCCTGTTTTTCAAGTTTCAATCCGCGCCCGCTTAACAATTTTTCAGCATCCTTAAAGTTCATACCAAGAACCATTATCCGTTCGGGATTTGGTATAACTCCAAGTTTGCCTCCCGCATCTGCTATCTTGATAAGTTCCATTCCCTGGGAAACATGCCCTATGACGCTATGAACCGCGCTTGATGTCCTGTCTTCTTTGTAGATATAAATCCGGCCGTTTCCAATGCCGTCAGTACGCACTGCAACAGTCCCTTCGGAACGGGCATCCCAGTGCTCATACTGGCATCCTTCGCCTTGTAATGCATCATCAGATATGAATGAGTTTGAAAAAGTGTCTACGGCGAAAACTTTTTTCCTTATGAGAGCAAGGAAATGTTCTGCACCTTCAGGGGATTCATTTAACAGGTCAACCTTAAAATAAGTGAAAATCTTCATTCCGTCATCAAGCTTGAGATTCAAATCAGATGTGGAAATCTTATCAAGGAGCGTTTCCCATTTTAGTACCGGTTCAATTTTAAGTATCGTGTCGCCCTGTTTGAGATCTGAAATAACATTTTTGCCGCTTATGACCTTTGCAAAGACTGCATCTTTCGTGCTGCCATAATCCGAAATATGCTTATTTTTCGATAGCAACAGGTATGAATTTTTTGCATCATACCCGCCAGTCCCGAAAAAAACATCGTACCTGTTATATTTCTGCTCTATCCGTTGCGGGATGATATCCGTTCCAACCGGACCGAACGCAATGGAATTTGTGGTTTCCCAGTGTGCATTTGTGCCCACAAAATCATTACTGAATTTATTCCAGAGCCCGGATTCACCGGTCAGTTCTATCCTGAACTCCCCTTTGTTGGTGATGATTTTATATTCGAATGTGGCCTGTTCTTTTTGCGTTCCGGTTTTTAAAATTCCGATAGTTGTTCCCGGATTATAATACGCTTTTGAAAGTTCGATGGCATCCTTCAGGGTTGCATTATCTTTTAAATCTGATTTTTGCCCATTAATCTCAATTGAGACCACATATCCTCCTTATTTTATTTGCGGCGGCTGGCAAATTATTTACTTTCATTTGCGGTTCTTTTTGGGTTCCTATTTCAATTCCTTTACTATTCCTTCCAGTGCTTCCTCCCGCTCTTTACTGGAAAGTTTTGATAAAACAGCATCACTATCCCCGATATCCACTATTTTACCAAGACGCATCAATGCTGCCCTGTCGCAAACTTCAGCAACGAAATCCATATCATGCGATACTATGACAAATGTCTCTCCCATTTCTTTCCTGGCATTGAGTATCGATTTTGAAACTTCAATTTTAGTGACCGGGTCCATTGTTCCTGTAGGTTCATCAAAAACAAGTATCCTTGGCTCTTTGATAAGAACCTGGGCCATTGCAACCCTGTGCCTTTCCCCTTCGCTCAGTTCATCAGGCATTTTTGTAAGTACTTCCTTTGCCTTTTTCTCTGTAAAACCCGCAGTCATCAAAGTCCTTATGGCTTTTCTTTCACCCAGTTCAAATGGTAAATCAAGCCCGATAGATTCGGTCAGGTTATTGATAACATTCCTGTGAGGATAAAGGCTGTATTCCTGATGTAATATACCTATATATTTCGTAGCGCGCCCCTTCTTATCCGGACCAAGCTGTGTCAGGTCTATCCATTCGTCTCCGATCCTGACATCAATCGAACCCGATGTGGGACGGATTAACCCTGAAATAATTTTTGAAGTTGTGGTTTTACCCGCACCGCTGACCCCGATTATTCCGAATATTTCACCCTCATTTACATCAAAACTGACATCGTTGACTGCCCTGACTATGCCCCTGTCAAGAGAGAAATACGTCATCTGCAGGTTGCGGGCACGTATGATGGGTTCCCCGATTTTTACTTCCTCCTGCTCACCAATCTTGCCGACTTCTTTCATGAACGCTTGGGACACTTCCGAAGGATCGCCTATCATTATTATTTTCCCTTCATCAAGCCATATGGCCTTATGCGACAGCTCTTCGATTACTTTCGGCCAGTGCGAGGTGATAACAAGTGACATTTTGAAGTTCTTTGTTGCATTCAAAATGCTCTCATGAACGATTTCTGCTGTCTTGGGATCAAGGGTTCCTGTCGGTTCATCCGCCAGCAGCAGGATGGGATTTTTTACAAGTTGCCTGGCAAGAACAACGCGTTGTTTTTCACCGCCTGAGAGTTCTCGTGCGATATGCATCATCCTGTTTGATAGATTCACCTGGTCAAGCAAATCTGCAGCCCTGTGAATCGCATTGGGCCCCATTTCATCTATCTCCTGGAGAGCGTTCATGACATTCACTATAACCCTCTCATCACCATACAACGCAAACGTCCTCTGCAGCATGATTGCAATTCTTCTTGTTATGTCCCGCCTTAATGGGTCATGGATTGGCATTTTTATGAAATCAGCCTCTATCCCTTCAAAATTTGCATTGCATTTGGGACACGCCGTCCCCACTTTACTCGGCAGGTCAATAAACCCGCATCCACTGCATCTTGCAAGATGATATACCACACTTCCGGAGACATCATCAAAAGCTTCCACACCCCTTAACACATGCATCAAAATGGATTTGCCTGCACTGCTTTTGCCCAATATTCCGACAATTTCGCCTTCTTTGATTTCAAAGTTAATATCTTTAAGAACATCGACTCCATCAAAGCCAACACGAAGATTTTTGATTTCAATAAATAGCGTCATGTATTTTTCTCCCAGGGGTTGTTTACTTGGATAATTAATCCGCTTTATTATAAGTTTTTGCATTTTAACGTATAGCGTTAAAAACTATCGTTTTTAAGCAGTTATATATGCCTCTTATAATCTTAATTTCTGCGGCGTTTTTAAATAGCTAAAGCAGTACATAAATATAACGATAATACATTACATATTATAAGCCAGATAAAAATTCATTATTGCCATTAAACCAATTCTTTATATTCTTTCTGTCTGTTACAGGAATGAGGTATTGAATTGGATATTATTGGCGGCCCTGCTTCACAATTGCTTACAGGCAGGGTTTCAAAAGTACTGGAATCAAATTTGCTGGTAAGCGAATTTAAGAAATTTCCTGATGGGGAATTATATACCCGCATAATGGATGATTTTGCAGGTGATAATGTCACTATTATTCAAAGCATTGTGAACGATTCAGATTTCATTGCACTTCTCCAGTTAATCGACGCCTGCAGTGAAGCATCCAGGATTAATGTTGTAATCCCGTACATGGGTTATGCACGACAGGATAAACAATTCAAAAAGGGAGAACCGATAAGCGCACGTGCGATAGCAAGAGCAATTAAAGCCGATTATGTTTTCACAGTCAATATCCATACAGAAACTATCCTTGCTTATTTCGATGCAAAAGCCGTGAATCTTGATGCAACCCCGATGATCGGTAATTACATAAAAAATATGGAATTCAAAGACCCGCTTATAGTCGCTCCGGACGATGGGGCAATCGCTCTCGCTAGGAACGCAGCAAGAGACCTTTGCATTGATTATGATTACCTTGAGAAAACACGTTTGAGCGGAGAGAGCGTAACCATCCAGCCTAAAAATATGAACGTCAGGGGGAGGGATGTAATAATTATCGATGATATAATTTCAACAGGCGGGACGATGTCAGAGACTATATCATTGCTCAGGAAGCAGGGGGCTCATGAGGTATTTGCGGCCTGTGTGCATCCTGTCCTTTCAAACAATGCCATTCTGAAATTATTTAAAGCCGGCGTGAAGGGGATCATTGCTACAGATACTATAGATAAAGGTGTAAGTGTCGTTAGCGTTGCTCCGGTTATAGCAGCGGCGATAGGTAATATTTAAATACATTGAAGTTCTGTATTGGGAGTGATGGGCAGGTAACTAATTTTAAATACACTAACCCCCACTCCCCAACCTGCCCATCAGATTTTCTATTTGTTTCTTATTGCCCGAATAAATACATTTATAAAGGAGAAACTTGAAGTAAAGACTGGTGATGAACCAATGAGGAATCGTCTTTGCAAACAATGGGCAACAATTTGAGCCAGCGAATGCCAGGATAGATCATTTACCTCCCTCAGCCAAACTTGTTTTTAAAGTTTTAAAATCCAGCGGGTTTTTAACACAGAAAGATATCGCGAGGGAAACCTATCTTCCGGCAAGAACAGTACGATACGCCCTGAACAGACTGCGAGAAGAAAAAATACTCCAGGAACGTTTCTATTTCCAGGATGCGCGCCAGAGCCTATACGGGCTGAATAGTGCGCCGGGGGTGCCGACCGGATAACTATAGTGAAGTTCTAAAATAACCGTGTTTTACATGAAATATAAGACTTCACTGCATAATGATTCACCGCAGAGGACGCAAAGAACGCAAAGCGGAGCAATATTTACTTTGCGACCTTCGCGCTCTTTGCGGTGATTGCCAAACATCCACAGTTCGCCGAAAGCGAGCGCCTTCAATCCGGTTCGAATCCGGCCTTGGCTCTAAAAACTTCTGTTATACTATGGATGTAATTTCATGCATACATATAATTAAATTCAGGCTCCGGTTTTGCAATATCTATGACCAGAGGAGGGGGAGTATTATCTCCAGAAAGCCTGGTTGCCACTACTCCAAGAAAATTTTGTTCGATAAAATAAAGCTCTTCTCTGGTCAGCCCTTTCCTTTCCTGGATTAATTCGCTTTTTTCATTATATACGCACAGCATCCCTTTTTCGGCATCTGTCACAACTTTCCAAATCCTGTCCACAGGTTGAATCCATGCCCACATTCCCATAGCGATTACCTCCTGATATTTTATTAGTTTTTTGTCATTATTTAGAGCCACCCACGCACAATCATAGCGATTCCGGCTCTTAAGTTTTGACCTGTTAAATTATATTCTGTTATTATCTTATTTAAATTTTTCTATTAAAATTTTAATGATTATGATAATTATAAGATAGATGATAATCATGCGGCATACTCTGCATGGATTAACTCTGCATGTATTTCACATTTTAAAAAACCGGTCTTTTCCGAATAACCTATCCAGTAACCTGCGCTTAAATATCACGCCCTTTATGAAAATCTGCGCACCCTGTTTTTTGGCGATTTTTTCTACCTTTTTTGTTATTATTCTCCCGCCAATGGTATCACCTATGCTTTTTATCTCGCCTGCTATTATCTCGCCGCCGACCATGGATTTCCCGGTATCATCCCCTGCCGTTCCGGCGGCAATCTTCCCGTTCCTCATACAAGTCCCGAGCATGTTTCCGGCGGCTCCGACTTCTATATTTCCCCTGTCAAGTTCAAATCCGATATAATCAAGATTATCCTTCGGGATATGGAGGGTATCCGGATACATACACTCTGCGCATAAGGATGTCAGGTAGCCAAGCACCATTTTCCGATAGGGGTCATTGGGGTTTGAATTTAAAATAATTTTTTTGATTTCACTGCAATCCTTCGGAGCAACCCGTTTTATTTCGGCTTTGCTGACGTTTCCGATTTGTTCAATGATTTCCTCAAGTTCCATAATTAATGTTAGCGATTTAAGCAGATATAAATATGGCGCAACTTTCATTTAAATAAATATTAAAGATAAAGCCATTTTTAATAATTGGTAGAAAAGTATTTTTAGTATAAAAGTATAATAGTATTTTATGACAACTACAATCAAGGTATCGGATGAGACAAAGCAGCTTCTTGATATGCTCCAGGCAAAGATGACCCTGGCATTTCGCAAGAAAAAACCTCTTTCTGAATTGATTGATGATATTACGCGAATCGCATTGCGACACGAGGATGAGCTTTTGCAGACCAAAAAATCCCCTGAAAAAGCTGCGCCAAATAATATTAGCCGGATGGTAAAAACCGATGCTGGAACTGCGGATGATTATATTTATGTGGAAGATTGATTCCGTCCATCGTTTAAATATTCGTTTGACATTTTGCGCTAAAAAGCAACCTTTTAATCCCTCTTCCGCCAATAAAACCAAAGGGAGAAAACATACATGCCAATCCGATTCGACCGTTTCACCATCAAAGCCCAGGAAGCATTCCAGGACGCACAAAGCATAGCCCTCGAAAGAAGCCAGCAGCAATTGGAAGTTGAACACCTTCTGCTGGCGCTCATAAACCAGAAGGAAGGCTTAACACTCCAGCTCCTCCAGAAGCTCGGCGCCAATGTTGGAGGAATAATCTCGCAGCTTGATGAAGAAATTAACAACCTCCCGCGCGTAGAAGGCGCTGGCGCAGGTCAGGTTTACGTTTCCCAGAGATTGAATAATGTTGTTGAGGCTGCATTTTCCGAAATGAAGAACCTGCGCGATGAATATTTGAGCACGGAACATCTGGTGCTTGCAATTGCGAATGAGAAAAACGGCATCTCGGCGCGTATATTGAAAGAGAATGGCGTATCAAAGGAAGCTCTCATGAAAGCCATGAAAGAAGTAAGAGGCTTATCCCGCGTCACAGACCAGAACCCTGAGGGGAAGTACGAGGCGTTAAAGAAATACGGCCGTGACCTCACCGAACTTGCGGAGCGCGGAAAACTTGACCCCGTCATAGGCAGGGACAACGAAATACGCAGGGTTCTCCAGGTTCTCTCCAGAAGAACTAAGAACAATCCCGTCCTCATAGGCGAGCCGGGCGTGGGAAAAACTGCGATAGCTGAAGGACTGGCGCAGCGCATATTTGCCGGGGACGTGCCCGAACCCATCAAGGACAAAAAAGTAGTGGCGCTTGACATGGGCGCGCTAGTGGCAGGCACCAAGTTCAGGGGCGAGTTCGAAGAGCGCCTCAAGGCTGTGATAAAAGAAGTGCAGGATTCGGAAGGAAAAGTCATCCTGTTCATCGACGAACTCCACACAGTAGTGGGCGCCGGCGCAGCCGAAGGTGCTATTGATGCCTCGAATCTCCTGAAACCCGCACTTGCAAGGGGAGACCTGCGCTGCGTGGGTGCCACAACGCTGAACGAATACAGGAAATACATTGAGAAAGACGCGGCGCTTGAGCGGCGGTTCCAGCCCGTGCTGGTTGGAGAACCCACGGTTGATGAGACAATATCCATTCTGCGCGGTCTCAAGGAAAAATATGAGGTGCATCACGGTGTCAGGATACAGGACGCTGCCATCATTGCAGCCGCAATACTTTCCCACCGTTATATAACGGACAGGTTCCTTCCTGACAAGGCTATTGACCTGATAGACGAGGCTGCATCCAAGCTCAGGATAGAGATAGACAGCATGCCCGCAGAGCTTGACGACATAGAAAGGAGAATCAGGCAGCTTGAGATTGAGCGCCAGGCTGTCAAAAAAGAAAAAGACGAATACTCAAAAGAACGCCTCGAAAAAATCGATAAAGAACTCTCTGACCTCAAAGAAAAAAGCAGCGGGATGAAAGCCCACTGGCAAATGGAAAAAGACGCCATCCAGAAAATCAGGAAAATAAAAGAAGATATTGAGAAAACGAGGATGGATTCTGAGAAAGCCGAACTTGAGGGAAATCTTGAGAAAGCGTCAGAACTCCGTTATGGTGTTTTAATAAACCTCCAGAAACAGCTTGACGAAGAAAATAGAAAACTCGTTGAGCTTCAGAAAGACCAGAAAATGCTCAAGGAAGAAGTGGACGAAGAGGATATCGCAGAGGTCGTTTCCAGGTGGACTCATATCCCTGTCAGCAGGATGCTCGAAGGCGAGATGCAAAAGCTCGTGCACATGGAAGAGCGCATAAAGCAGCGCGTTGTAGGGCAGGATGAAGCTGTTGTTGCAGTCGCGAACGCTGTGAGACGGGGGCGCGCGGGCATTTCAGACCCGAAACGTCCCATCGGTTCGTTCATGTTCCTCGGTCCCACAGGCGTGGGCAAGACCGAGCTTGGGCGCGCGCTTGCAGAATTCCTGTTCGATGACGAAGCGGCGATGATACGGCTGGACATGAGCGAATACATGGAAAAACATACAGTAGCGAGGCTCATCGGTGCCCCGCCGGGTTATGTGGGTTATGAAGAAGGCGGACAACTTACCGAAGCTGTAAGGCGCCGTCCGTATGCGGTCGTACTGTTCGATGAAATTGAAAAGGCACATCCTGATGTTTTCAACCTGCTGCTCCAGATACTTGACGATGGAAGGCTCACAGACGGGCACGGACGTACTGTGGATTTCAAGAATACTGTAATTATAATGACCTCCAACATCGGGAGCCAATGGATATTCGAACTGGGAGATAAGGAAGGCGAAATGAGGGAAAAAGTAATGGATATCGTGCACAATAATTTCAAACCAGAATTCCTGAACCGCCTTGACGAGATAATCATCTTCCACTCATTAAAACTTCCAGAGATTATGAAAATCGTGGATATCCAGTTCGGGATATTGCGCAAACGCCTCGAAGAAAGAAAGATAAACATCTCACTTACCGCAAAAGCCAGGGACCTCATCGCTAAAACAGGTTACGACCCATTATACGGTGCACGACCGATTAAACGTACAATCCAGCATAAGATACTTGATCCTCTTGCAATGAGGATACTCAATAAGGAATTTGTGGAGGGGGATTCGGTGGAAGTGGATGCAAAAAGAGACGGCATCGTATTCAGGAAAATAGCCGGCTAATTTTAACTATTTTCCTGATTCGCGATTTATGCATGGGATTTTAAAATAATACAAAACTAATACACTATTATTGTTCCTTTGCCATACGTCAATGACACTATATTTGGATCAGGTGAAATCGCGATAGCCTCAAAAGTGTATGTCCCCTTGTTATTGAATGTAATAAAGGCAGCACCGCTTGTCCCCATATTCATGGAATATGCCGAATTCAGAAACAATGTCAAGGGCGAGGTCAGGGAAACATCCGTTATTTTGATTAAAACAGTTTCGCCGACATGAACGTGAATTTCATTCGGGTTTGCTCGGTTGTTTACAAGTTGAATTGTCATTGTCGGGGTATCAGTTGAAGGATCATAATTCTTGACAGTGAAATCACTTATTGCAGTTGCGGTTGATGTTGCAATTGGTGTTACGGTCACAATCGGGGCTGGCGTAGGTGTAACAGTTACATATACAGTGTTGTTCTGGTACACTATTTTTTCTACAGGTTTCTCGATCTCAATCGTCCTGGGTATATGTGCTACATACCCTACCACTACCCCGACGATGAAAAATATGATAATTAATGGGATTAATGTCTTATATTTTGATTCCATAATCTTGCTCCTCAAGTCACAATAAATTCTTTATTGAGTTATAAAGATTTCGGACTACACAGACTACTTGACTATTGGTAATCATTAAATACTTTCCATTCTATAAAAACATATATGTTCCCTACCACGCGCATGCGGAGATTGCGTTCATCAAAATTCCGACCTCTTGTCAGCGAGACTAAGCTGGATGTTAAAGACCTGATTTGCCCGGTCTTTGTCGATGAGACTATTACAAAACCGATGGAAATAAATTCCATGCCAGGCTATTTCCGCCAGCCCCTTTCGATGATAGCCGATGAAGCTGCAAGCATTTCCGAACTTGGAATCCCTGCAATAATACTGTTCGGGATACCGGAAAAGAAAGATGAAACCGGTTCCCATGCCTACGGCGACAACGATGTCGTCCAGAAGGCAATCCGCGCCATAAAAAGCAAGGTCGGCGGAGATTTAATTGTCATTCCCGACCTTTGCCTTTGCGAATATACATCACACGGTCACTGCGGCATGGTGAGCAAGACACAGGAGATTCTCAATGACCCGACCCTTAAAATTCTGGCAAAGACCGCGGTGAGCCATGCCCGTGCAGGCGCTGATATGGTTGCGCCCTCAGGAATGATGGACGGCATGGTCGGGGCGATACGCAGCGCTCTGGATGATAATGATTTTGCGGATATTCCTATAATGTCATATGCTGCAAAATACTGCTCTTCATTCTACGGGCCTTTCAGGGAAGCGGCGGGTTCAGGCTATGCATTTGGCGACCGTGCTTCATATCAGATGGACCCCGCAAATACGGATGAAGCTTTGCGCGAAGTGGCGCTTGATATCGATGAGGGGGCTGATATCATAATGGTCAAACCTGCCCTGCCATACCTTGATATCATTTACCGCGTGAAAAAGAAATTCAGGATGCCCACAGCGGCATATCATGTCAGCGGTGAATATTCGATGATTAAAGCGGCAGCAGGCAATGGCTGGCTTGATGAGAAAAAGGCAGTGCAGGAGTCGCTGGTTTCAATAAAGCGAGCGGGTGCGGATATGATTCTCACATATTTTGCAAAGGATGTAGCGCGTGAATTAGAATCCGGATAATGCCAGGCTATAACGCACACAGGATATTCAATTATGCAATTCTTATTGCAATTGCAGCTTTAGCCTGGTATGAATCCATTAATCCAAAACAATTGCTGGCCTTATCCATCGGTTTTTATCTCGGCACCGATTTTTTAACACCCGATCTGGATACCGACAGTACTGCAATCAAAAGATGGGGAAAGTTAAAAATCTTATTTTTGCCATATAAGTGGACATTTACCCACAGAAAGAGTTCCCACAATATTATATATGGAGCTTTGGTCAGGATTTTATATATTGGTCTTATTTTGTTCGTTTTATATTATGTTCTTTTCAAATCATTCCCACCCGGAACTCTGTTTTTTTCTGTTTATTCCGTTTATATTCTCCTTTTTCTTGTTGGAATAATAATAGCCAACACACTCCATGTATTACTGGATGTCATATTCTGAATATCTATCTTCATCATAGGAATTTACGTCGCCACATTTAAATATCTTCTTTCATACTTTATAATAAAAGAGATTCCTATGAACGAAAAAATCGGTGATTGAGATTTGGGCAGATTATATATTATTAATCCTTCTTCTTGTATTATTTTCCGGATGTATAGGTGGGAATAAGGCTTTGAATGAACCGGTAATACAACCATCATACTCCCCCACTCCAACGCCTTTTGCAGTCAAAACCGTCCAGACACCTGGTCCAACGCCCGCCATTAAACCCACCGAGATTATAATAAAAACCGAAGAAAAACATGAAAATCCCGACAACCGCTCCGTTGCAGTGGAAGTAAATTACCGGGAATATGCGGACTGGTTCCGGAGTTATAACTTGACTTCGCCAGTTAACCTATAAAGGAATATTACATTCATAAGTTTTGACCAAAAACTATGAATAAAAATGTAACATTCCCTATAGGCAATATTGTAATGCTCGATAGAATAAAAAAAGATTA
>CABMII010000053.1 GCA_902386255.1 uncultured archaeon | reverse complement strand
TGTCACAGGTTCGAGCCCTGTTGGCGGCGTACACCGGACAAGCTTTATTTTTGGGCCCGTAGCTTAGTCCGGTTAGAGCGCCCGGCTCATAACCGGGCGGTCACCGGTTCAAATCCGGTCGGGCCCATTAAAATTTAATCACCGCTAAGACGCAAAGGGATGCCAAGAGTGAGCGGAATATTATGCCATCTAACTCCTTTGCGACCTTAGCACCCGGTATGAAAAAATCAACAACTAACTTGTACGAACTGATACGAACTCATGCCGCCAGAGTTCGTACGAGTTCGTATTAGTTCGCTGTTAATGTTCATTTTGTTGTTCTTTTACCACCTATGAACAGCAGTTCATAGTCGGCTCTGCGGTGAAATAATACATATCAAAAAGCCAGCATCGACCCGCCGTAAGGCATCACAATTATCTTCGCATCTTTCCCATGCTTCGAAAGTGCGGCTTCCAGCGCTTTTTCTAAGCTCGCAGGAATAAAATACGCTTTCCTAACCATATCATCGGGCAGCGAAGACACAAGATACAGGTCCATTCTCTTAGAAAGCGCTGCAATAAGCGCAGCCTTGTGCCCGCCCATCACGAACCCGGATTTAAATTTATCAATCACTTCGTCGCGGCCAGATTCCAGCCACTCCTCAAAAACGCGGTTCCCATAGCCTTCCCTGCATTCGGCGACAAGGATTATCGAACCTCCGTCCTTCACAGCATTCCTGGCGTGTTCAAGCGCCTTATGGGATTGGTAAATATCGATGTCCCTGGGCCAGCCGCCCGGTGAAACTATTGCAATATCAGAAGGCTCAACCTCGATCCTGGAAAGCCTATCAAGAAATCCTGCGCCTTTTCTGTGCGCCTCTATGTAATCACCTGCTGCTGCAGAGATAATCTCTCTCCGGTCGTTCAGTACGACATTCAGGATAAAATCGATACCCAGCATTCGCGCTGCCTCTTCAAGGTCATCCCTTACCGGACTGTCAAGCCGTCCTGCCGATGAGTTCGGGTCAAGCATCAGCGCATGGTTCGCATCGATGCTCCTCTTTGAGGAGACGGCCGGAAGTATGGACTTTGCGCCGCCTGAATATCCTGCGTAATAATGGAACTCGATAGTCCCTGTGCAAATAACGATATCCGCATCCACAACAGGCCTGAATATATCAACAGGTGTACCTCTTTTTGTAGTCCCGAGATTTACACAATCGTTGACATCATGCTCTATTGCATTTACTTTGCCGTACAATTCCCCTAATATTGCTTTTTTCTCATCCTCTGTCTGTTTCCTGTGGATGCCAAGCCCGAAGACAATGGTTACATCATCAATCCCGCCGGCTTTTAATTCTGAAATCAGGGGAGGCAGGAGCCTGCTTGTGGGGGTGGGGCGGGTCGTATCGCTGACAATTATTACGGCTTTCCTGCCATCCCGCGCAATTTCAGCGAGGCGCCTGCTGTGTATAGGTGTTTTTAGCGCTCTTTTTATCTCATTTATTTCATCCCAGGCATCTAATGCATTATCCGGTTTTATGAGTTTGACGTGGTACCTGGAAGGTATGTCGATTGATACTTCTGTTTTCCCGTAAGGCAGATGGTATAGCACATCTTTCTTCAATGCACAAAAATAACTTAATTGTTTGTATAACGAAACCGTTTAATAAGGATGCATGGTATAACAGCCATGCATTCATATTTTTTTAAATATGTGCTTCGAACATATGCTCCTAACATATGCTTTTAATATATATTCCAGTGGAAATAAAGGGGTTTATAAAAATCTCCGAAGAATAAGGGTATCCTGAGAAATCCGCGTGAATTATGGGGATTAATTAGTTTTAGAGGCTTACTGCAAGTGTTAGACGGTAGGTTTTATGAGCTGGGCAGTAATATAAAATTACTATTTAAAGGCATTGTAAAAGATAAGCTTAAATGCTTTTAATCACTTAGGGAAACTTCATTGCACCGATGGTCTAGCGGCTATGACTTTAGCCTTCCAAGCTAATAACTCGGGTTCAAATCCCGATCGGTGCATACTGTTTTTCAAAAAAAATAATAAAGAAAAGTACCATACCCAGGATTTTAAAAAAATATCACTTATAATCGATTGTCATTGTATCATTGAAGATATCGTTACTTTTTTCTCCTTTAATACTGCCATAGATGTCATATTTACCCGGAGGGACGGATGAATTTAACATAAAAATATAAAAGATTTTGGAGTTTGGCTGTTCTATACTCATATCTTGCGTCCAGGAAATAGAAGGCTTGAATGTACCTGATGGTTCCCATGAAAGCCCAATGCGTTCATCATTTGCTCGCAGCGTTATTGTTACTTGCTGTGGTTCCTGGTATTTACTTTCATAAGAAATTGTGGAACTGTATATGCCTATTGAACTGTATATACCTTTAGTTATATCCATTGTTTTACTGGCAAAATTCAGATTAACTTTTGCCGTGGAGTTGTCAGTAACCTGTTTAAGACATCCAAGCGAAGACATCAACATTAGCAGGATAATAAAAACCAGGATTATTTTTCTATTTATCATTATGCTGATGTTGTTTATTCAATATATTAAGCTTTTCTGGCTTTTTATCCTTGCCAATGACAGGGTTTCTTGACCCGCCCTTTTGCTCCAAATTTTTTATTTTCCGAATATAAGTTGGGCTATTGATACATGCTGAGTAGTGCATGCAACATTATAACCCAATACCTGTACACAATTTTCTTTTGGAATTATTGGTAATACCATGATAATGACAATTAATAATATTACTACTATCCACGTTGCAGAACTCATATATTGTTCCTCCAATCACTTACTTAGTGTATAGTAGTATATAAATTTTTGAAAAGGTAATTGAAGGTATTGTAGAGTACGGATATTATTTCGTTCGGCTTCCTGCGAGCCGATAGCGGCTATGACTTTAGCCTTCCAAGCTTGATAACTCGGGTTCAAATCCCGATTAGTGTACACTGTTTTTCAAAAGAGAGCAAAATAGAATAGTACCATACATTTGCCTTTTGTGGCAGAGTCCCGGAAGTGTCATTATTCTGATTTCAGCCGAAGTGTTAAAGGAAATTCATTCGAACCAAATAATAATATTTTGATATAACATACCAGAATTATCTTCTATTGTATCAAAATTAAATACACGGTTTTTTTGACTTTACGGAACGTTGAAAACATTTATGAGTAGTAAATCCTATTAATAACCATATGACTGGACGTGAAGAAGGGCATGCAGAAGGAAAGAGGGAAAGACACCGTTGGTTATCTCAACGGCGGGAAGAGGGTTTAGTTATTAATAGAATAACTGAATATGTTTATGAGATATATGGCAAGAAAGTTCTGATAAAATTTACTAATCCAAGAAAAAACAATGTATACTGGTTTGATGTAACTAAGAAAGCTTTAAACAACAGGAATGTTTTCGTTTGGCTATGTGAAAAATCAGAAAACTATTACGTGATTCCAAATGAGAAGATGAATGAGTTAATAAAAGCTGGAAATTGGTATAATGAACGTGATGATTGTCCGACATTCGAACTTGCACCAACCATCCATAAATATCTACCAGCAAATCGCGACGTTAGTTTCTATTATCGGAATATATCACTTCTCCGTTGAAGTATCCCTAATTTCCATTCCATGACTCGATTGCCCATTTATAAAATCTGACCTTTACCATAAGATATCCAAATACAGAATACCCCAAATCAAGTCCCATGATGTTATTAATCTTTCTAAAACTAATGAGCTTTTGACCTCAGGCAGAGCTGGTAATATCCCCATATCGCATGCGATTTTAAAAAATAATAAATCTCCGAAGAAATTCCATCACTTCTGATTTTCCTGATTATTCCAGGTATATCCAGTTCCAGAGGGCAGTTCTCCTTGCACCTGCCGCATGTGAGACAGAACTCAAGCTTCTCCGGCTTCTCATCGCTCAAAAGGGAATGATACGCAATCCCCCTGCCCCCAAGGTAGTTATCGCTTGCGAATTCATTCCCGATTGTGTTATACATCGGGCAATGAAGCAGGCAATTCCCGCATCCGATGCAGTACAGGAGTTCCTTAAATCCTGTCTTTGCCATATCACTTCGTTTGTTATCGAGCAATATCAATATGATTTCCGAAGGACTGTGAACTCCTTTGATAAATTTTTTCTCCACATCCGCGGTCTTGCTCACGCCGCTTATCACTTCGACAAATGATGGAATTATCGAGCCCGTGGCATTGTAGCTCAGGATTTTTAGCATGTTCATGGCAGATTCGATATCGGGATATATCTTGTCTATTGAAGTTACGACTATATGTTTTTCCTTGCGCATGACCTCATAGATATTCCCTTCATTATGTGTCATCACAATAGAGCCCTCTTCTGCCGTTATGGCATTTGCGCCAGTGATGCCGATTTTTGCCTTTCCGAGATTGGAAACCACATCTTCCCTCACAATTTTTACAATTTCCTCGGGGTCTTCTTTTACGGGAACATTATAGTATTTTGACAGTCCCTTTGCGATTTCTTTTGCTGAGAGATGTGTTACAGGACCTGTGGGGTGGGATGGTTTTGCGCCTAACAACTGTAAAATCCTGTCCCCAATATCGGTTTCTATTACTGTCAAACCTTTTTCCTCAAGGGCTTTTGTCAATCCTATTTCCTTTGTTACATTGGATTTGGATTTGGCAACAAGTTTTTCATTCCCCAGCTCGCCAAGGATAATATCAATAGCTTCCTGCTTTTCTTTCACAAGATGGACTTTTATCCCATTCTTTTTCAATTTCTCGATAGCAATCGCAAGAAGCTCGTTGTTCCCGACACAGGATTTCCTTGAAGAGATAAGCTTCAATTTTTTTTCTGAAAAGTCTTTGGGAGGGTTTAGAACCTGCCTTTCCTTCACTGAATTAAAAGCTTTTCGAAGGGCAATGACTTCTTCAAAGTTCATGGTTTTCTCTTAACGTGTTTATCAGGACATTATTTCCTGTGTGCCGTATATAGATTTGCAGATATAGTTGTTGTAAAATCATTTGGTGTTAAATTTCGCTTAAAGTAATTTTGCGCTTGGCGTGCTTTTGTGGTATAGTATTTTCACCGCAGAGTTGGCTATGAACCACGGTTCATAGATTACATTGAAAAAGAACACCAAAATGGACATTAACAACGAACTAATTACGAACTCGTACGAACTCCGGTGCATGAGTTCGTATTAGTTCGTACGAGTTAGTTGTTGATTTTTTCATATCAGGGCGCAAAGAATTTGCTCAACACCAAACCTTTCTACAGTCCCCTGATAAACGATTGCAGAACATATATATCTTAAACCCGTCTCTAAATCTCAATAATGGGCATCAAAGAAAGCGCGATAAGGCAGTTCGGAAGGAGGGCTGAAGCATACTCGAAGGGAAATATATTCGTGGACGGGGTCCATCTTTCCGAAATAGTGAAAAGTTCAGGGGTAACAAGGAACCACCGCGTTCTTGATGTAGCTACAGGCGCAGGCTTTCTTGCGCTTGAGTTTGCAAAAAATGCGAAAATTGTTATAGGCTGCGACATAACGCGCAACATGCTTATGAAAGCCATTGAAAAACAGGGAATTTCAGGACTGGACAATACAGGATTCCTGCTTTCGGACGTGGAATCACTTCCCTTTCCTGATGAGAGCTTTGACATTGTCTCATGCAGGTTCGCATTTCATCATTTCCCTGACCCGGGCAAAGCCCTTGCGGAAATGAAACGGGTTTGCAGGAAACGTATAATCATAGTTGACGGCGTCTCATCCGAAGACCGCGATAAGAGCCTGTTCCATAACCATATCGAGAAGCTGCGCGACCCCTCGCATGTCAGGATATATGCACTTCCTGAAATGAAAAACATGGTCAAAGACGCCGGGGCTGTTATTTCGGATCTGTCACACAGGGATATCCCTCAGGACTTCGAGGACTGGATAAACCGCGCCGGAACCGATGGAAAGACGGCAAAAGTCATTGAAGATTTGATGATGCAGAGCATGAACGGGGATAGTACGGGTTTGCGGGTGAAGCTTGAAAACGGAAGGCTCGGGTTCACTTATGATACGGTTATTCTGATTGCGGATGTCCGCAGATAGCGCAAAAAACATTATTTGGCGCCTGATATGAACAAATATCAAAACCACAAAGCAGAACACGGATGACACGGATAAACTGAAACCTCAGTTTACACGGTATAGGGCATGCTTTGCATGCCCTTCTTTTGATAAAACTTTCTTAAAGTTTTTTCGACGGATGCCCACG
>CABMII010000052.1 GCA_902386255.1 uncultured archaeon | reverse complement strand
TGACAAATACGAACAGGTGCTTGAACTTGCAAAGCGCCGGGGATTTATCTGGAATTCATTTGAGTTATACGGCGGCACAGCGGGTTTTTACGATTACGGGCCGCTTGGCGCCATGCTGAAAAGGCGCGTTGAGAATATCTGGCGGGACATCTTCGTGATAAACGAAGGGTATTACGAGATAGAGGCGCCGACGATTGGTATTGAGGATATCTTTATCGCTTCCGGGCATGTGGGCGGTTTCTCAGACCCGCTAACCGAATGCCAGAAGTGCAACGAGGCCTTCAGGGCAGACCATCTTGTCACGGATGTGGTGGACAATCCCGATACCCTGAGCGCAGATGAACTGACTGAAGTCATCGGCAAAAACGATATCAAATGCCCTGAATGCGGCGGCAAGCTCGGCAAAGTCTATGAGTTCAACCTCATGTTCAAAACCTCAATCGGTCCTGGCGGAAAGCGCGCCGGCTACCTCCGTCCCGAGACGGCGCAGGGAATGTTCGTGGATTTCCCGCGCCTCCTTAAATTCTACCGCGACCACCTGCCTTTTGGCGCCACGCAGATAGGAAAAGCATACCGCAATGAGATATCCCCTCGCCAGGGAGTTATACGCCTGCGCGAATTTACGCAGGCAGAGGCAGAAATATTCATTGACCCGAGGGACAAGACGCACCCGAAATTCAAGGAAGTCGCGGATATTGTGCTGAACCTTTATTCACAGGAAGGGCAGTCAACAGAGGAAATGCAGAAAATATCGCTAGGCGATGCGGTTAAAAATGGAATAATCGCTCATGAATTCCTTGCATATTGTCTTTCCATGACATACCGCTTCCTTATCCGGGTCGGGGTATCGCCTGAGAAATTGCGTTTCAGGCAGCACATGAAGGATGAGATGGCTCATTACGCCGCTGACTGCTGGGATGCTGAGGTTTTGAGCGAGCGGTTCGGATGGGTTGAAGTTGTGGGCATTGCTGACCGGACTGATTACGACCTGAAAGCCCACGCAAAGCAGAGCGAGAAGGAATTATCTGTATATGTTTCTTACGATACTCCCAAAAAAGTCGAAAAATTCGTTGTAAAACCAGATATGGGAGTACTTGGACCTATGTTCAAGGGAAAGGCAGGAAAGGTTGCAAATGCCCTGAAAGCATTAAAATCGGAAGAACTGTCAGGGGATGTCATAGAAGTGACAGTCGATGGCGAGAAAATCAAGATCAATAAAGATTCCGTGAAATTCGAAACTGTAACAGAGGAAATTCACGGCGAGAATATAATACCACATGTTATTGAGCCATCATTCGGTATTGACAGGATCACATATTCATTGCTTGAACATTCATATTTTGAAGAAGAGGCTGGAAAAGAAGAAGGAATCGGAGAGGAAGAAGTTGAAGAAAAGAGGATTGTTTTGCGCCTGCCTCCAGAGGTTGCGCCCGTGCAGGCCGCAGTTCTGCCGCTTCTTTCGCGTGAAGAATTGATAAAACCGGGAAATGAGATTGTCGCGGGGCTTCGGAAAGCCGGTATTCTTGTGGCTTTTGACGATTCGGGAACCATAGGCAGGCGCTACCGCAGGAACGATGAAATCGGCACGCCGTATTCGATAACCGTGGATTACCAGACACTTGACGATGGCACCGTTACAATCAGGGACAGGGATACGATGAAACAGGTGCGAACGGGCATAAGCAATATTGCAGATAATATATATGACCTGGTTTACGGTCGGAAAGCCTTTGAGGATGCAGGCAAAAGGATTTAGCGCCCGACCTTTGCGGTGACTAAAATCGCACACATCAGAGTCGGTTATGAACAAAGTTCATAGAATATTAACAGCGAACTAATACGAACTCGTACGAACTCTGACGGCGTGAGTTCGTAACAGTTCGTACGAGTTAGTTGTTTTTTCATATCAGGCGCGCCAAGTACAAAGCATTCACAAAATATAAAGCAAATCAATTTTACTTGACTTTAAATCAATTTTTTTGATTAAACACTTTTAAATATAAGCGTTGCATACCGAAAGCCGGTAATATTTATGAGTCTAATCACTGAAGCAAAAAAAGGCAGCATTACAAAAGAAATGAAAGCGGTAGCGAAAGCTGAAGGAGTCGAACCGGAATTCGTGCGGCGCGGGATAGAAAATGGAAGAATAGTCATCCCGGTGAGCCCTTATCGCTCCACAAAACCCTGCGGAATCGGGAAAGGGCTTCGCACAAAAGTGAACGCCTCCATCGGTACATCCTCGGATATAGTGGATATCGATATGGAAATAGAGAAAGCAAAAGTTGCAGAAGCCACAGGCGCGGACACGCTCATGGAACTCTCAACAGGCGGGGATTTTTATGAAATCAGGAAAAAAGTCATTGAGGCGACAACACTCTCCGTGGGCAGTGTGCCTCTATACCAGGCTTTTATTGAAGCCATCAGGAAATACGGAAGCACAGTGGACATGAAAGAGGATGAGCTTTTTAAGATAACAGCGGAACAGGCAAAGCTTGGCACGAATTTCATGGCCATTCATACCGGAATAAACCTCTTTACTGTTGAAAGGCTAAAAAGACAGGGACGTTTTGGCGGGCTCTGCTCGCGTGGCGGCGCATTCATGACCGCGTGGATGCTGCATAACGAGAAAGAGAACCCTCTGTACAGCGAATTCGATTACCTGCTTGAGATAATGAAAGAGCACGAGGTAACGCTCAGCATGGGCAACGGCATGCGTGCCGGGGCAATACATGACTCCACTGACAGGGCGCAGATACAGGAACTAATAATGAACTCGGAGCTATCAGACAGGGCGCACGAAGCAGGAGTGCAGACAATCGTGGAGGGGCCAGGTCATATACCGATAGATGAAATAGATGCAAACGTGAAACTCATGAAGCGTTTGAGCGGCGAGAAGCCTTTCTATATGCTCGGGCCGCTGGTCACCGACATTGCTCCCGGCTATGACCACATAGTAGCGGCAATCGGCGCATCCTTATCGAGCGCATACGGCGCTGATTTTATATGCTACGTCACACCTGCAGAACACCTTGCGCTTCCCAATATTGAGGACGTTAAGCAGGGCGTAATAACAGCAAGGATTGCGGCGCATATCGGTGATATGGTGAAGAACAATGACCGGCAGCGCGACCTTGATATGGGGCGGGCGAGGCGTGACCTTCAATGGGACAGGATGTATGAGCTGGCGATTGATCCCAAACATGCAAAATCAGTAAGGGACAGCCGCTCGCCTGATGATGAAGATGCCTGCACCATGTGCGGGAATTACTGTGCGCTTAAGATTGTGAAGCAGAATTTTAATTTTGAGCGGTGAAAAATCAGAAAAAAAGAAAAGATAAAAAGCAGGAAAATTTTTCCTACTTTTCCTTGCTGAATACTGCCGCTCTTGATATAGTTTCCTTCGGGTAGGATTCCGCTAAGGCTTCCATTGCTTTTCTTATCGGTTTAACGACTTCCTGTGGTATGACAACAGGGGCGGGTTTTGCTACTCCGGTCAGGAACGGGCATGTTACGCCTGTCAGCACAGCCATCACGCGCACCGCGCCGGTAAGCATCGGATCAACCTTTGCTCCCCATATCACACGCTTCGTATTCGGAACCTTATCCATAATCTGCTCCCCTACTACGGCTACCTCTTCCAGCGTCAGGTCTTCGCCTCCGACGATGTGAATAAGGACACCGTATGCCGTCGATACATCGGTTATATCAAGCAGCGGGGTCGATAACGCCTGCGAAACCGCTTTCTCCACACGGTTAGCGCCGTCGCCTTCACCAATTCCTATCGAGGCGATTCCTCCGCGTTCCATTATGGCGCGAAGGTCAGCATAATCAAGGTTAATAAGACTTGGCTGGGTTATTGTATCTGTTACGTTCTTGACAAAAGAACCTACAAGTGCGTTCGCTACTGCAAGCGCATCTTTCAGGGGCAGGTTGCCTGCAACTTCCCTGAGTTTTGAGTTATCAATGACAACGATTGAATCGCAGTTCTCTGCGAGTGATCTTATGGCGTCCCGCGCTTTTTCGCGCCTTGTCATTTCAATTGTGAACGGAATTGTAACGCATGCTACTGTGAGTGCGCCAGTTTCTCTTCCTACGCCTGCAAAAACCGGGATTGCTCCTGTACCCGAGCCTCCACCAAGACCTGCTACCAGGAAAAGGAGATTTGTATCTTTTAGATCTTCTTTTATTTCGGCTAAATTCTCTTTTGCAGCTTCAGCCCCTCTTTCAGGGAATCCGCCGCAGCCATGCCCTTTACACAGCTTTTCACCGAGCAGGATGATTTTGTCTGCCCTTGTCATTGTGCTAAGGTGCGAAGCATCCGTATTAGCTCCGATTATTTTGCCTCCGGCGAGTTTCTTGTCCGCTATCCATGTTACTATGTTGCAGCCGGCACCGCCAAGACCCACAACAGTCACGGATGGGCGTGAAGTTTTTACTTTTTCCAATAATTCTTCTCGAGTCATAATCAGCCTCCGCCAATAACTCGTTTTGTTAGTATTTAAGTCTTTTTTTACAATAAAAAACCTTATGACCATTCCATTTCAATAAAGCTTATAAACCCTCAAAGTCATCTGGAAACCAAATTGTGTGATATATTTTTAATACGCACATTCCAATTATCGGAGGATTACTCAAATGGCAAGAAAACCAGGAAGAATGTACACAAAAATCACCCAGCGTTCATACACAAGACGCGAATACATGGGCGGTGTTCCGGGAAGCAAAATAGTAACTTATGATATGGGAAACCTGAAAGATGACTTTCCGGTGCAAATGTCCCTCATAGCAAAAGAAGCATGCAATATACGGCACAGCGCTCTTGAATCCGCTCGCATTGCAGCGAACAGGATTTTACTTGAAGTTCTCGGGCAGCCCAATTATCATTTAAAAATCAGGGTCCACCCGCATGAAGTCTTAAGGGAGAATAAACAGGCAACAGGAGCGGGCGCCGACCGAGTTTCACAGGGAATGCGCCTGGCATTCGGGAAAGCTGTAGGCACTGCCGCCAGGGTAAGGTCAGGTCAGAAAATAATGACCGTTTATGTGAACCCGGCAGGTTTCAAACAGGCAAAAAAATCACTCACATCAGCAGGATATAAATTGCCGACTCCCATCAGCCTGGTCGTAGATAAAGGCCAGGAATTAATTGCAACTTAAGTTTATGGAAAAATCAAAAGATAAACCGGGTGTCATTTTTTGAATGATTATCTTGCAAACCTTGACAGGGCATTAAAACAACTGCCTGAAATCAAAGGTTCGGGGGAGCGTTTTGTCGTTCCTGAGCCCAAGCTGCTCACCGAAGGAAAGACGACAGTCCTTGAAAATTTTGCAGCCATAGCTGACAAACTGAACCGAGAACAGGAGCATTTATTCAAATTCCTTTTGCGGGAGCTCGGCACGGCCGGTAAAATCGATGGTTCAAGGGCAATATTCCAGAGGAAGCTCACATCGGGAATCGTTACCGAACTTATCAATGCATATGTCAAGGAATATGTGACCTGCTCGGAATGCGGGCGTCCTGATACGCACCTCATGAAAAGCGAGAGAATCCTGACCCTGCGGTGCGATGCATGCGGAGCGCACAGGCCGGTAACGAAACGGCGCGCAACCACCATTGCAAAAGAAGAAGCTCTGACCGAAGGTGAAACCTACGATGTCAAGATCGATGCGGTGGGAAGCAAAGGAGACGGCATCGCCAAAAAGGATAAATATACAATTTATGTGCCCAATACAGTGAAGGGAGATACAGTAAAAATAAAAATCAAGAAAATTACAGGTACCCTGGCTTTTGCCGAGAAAGTATCTTAAATTTTTTTTCTATTTCAACACATTAAGCCAGTTTGCTCCTGACCTTTTCATAAAACCCACCCTCTCTCGTCTTCACAAACCTTGCGGGTTTATCAGCCTTTGTGATAAGAATCGTGTCATCCTCTTTTATTTTCCTTGTATACTGACCGTCTATTACAAGAACAGCCTCCTTTTTCGGTAACGTCAATTCCACCCTTATCTCGCTTTGTGCAGGGACAACCCATGGTCTTGATGATAATTTAAAAGGCGCGAGGGGCACGATTACTGTCCCGTCCACCCTCGGGTCAACTATGGGGCCTCCGGCGCTCATTGCGTAAGCTGTTGATCCTGTTGATGTGGCAAAAACAACGCCGTCCGCTCGCAGTTCCTCAAGAGGACTTTTGTCCACGAAAATCCGATACGCCAGCATCTTGGCCGGACTTGCCGTAAGAATCACCATTTCATTGGTAGCAGGAGGCAGGTTTTCATCATTTACTGCTATTGAAAGGCGCGAGCGTTCTTCGACCTCAAAGCCAGATAATACTTTATCAATAACTTCCAGCGCATTTTCAGGATTCACATCTACTAGAAAACCGATAGTGCCCATATTGATACCGAGAACCGGCAGCGGGTCATCCATTTTTTGGATGCCGCGAAGCACAGTCCCGTCGCCTCCTATTGAAACAATAAATTCCGCGCCGGCTTTTCTCATCTCTGCCATGGGCGTGCCTTTTTCTTGAATTTTTTCAGCAGTCCTCGGATCTATTAGCACAACAACTTTTGATCTCAGGTGACGCACTATTTCTTTTACAAGAGCAAGCACATCATCCCTGTCGCATCTTGAAATTATCCCGATTTTCTTCATTCCGAGTCGCGCCTCTTGCATCTATTTATTCATCTCATTTAAACAAGTTCAAGTAATTTATCATGAACCATGCCGTTACTGGCAACCATATTCACTCTTTTGGTCACATCAAGCTGCGTGGAAAGCCTTTTTCCCTGTCCATCCGTAACTTTCCCGCCAGCTTCCTCAACGATTAGTTTCGAAGCCGCTATATCAGTAACACGAAGCATGCTTCGCATATCGATAAAAGCATCAAATATGCCGGATGCGATATAACATAATTCGAGTGCAGCGCATCCGAATACCCTCACCCTCCTTACTTTATGGTTATTGATAGTCACTGCATGAGGACGGAGGCTGTATGATATTACACTCAACCCGGATAGTTCCGAAATACTGGAAACGTGTATTTTCCTTTTGCTCAGAAACGCGCCTTTTCCTTTCTCAGCTGTATAGATATCCCCGCTAACGAGGTTTTTCACATACCCGTACCTGATGTCTGAAAGGTCGGAGTCACCGATTGCAATTGGCACACAGAAAAACGGAATGTTGTTCACTGCATTGAACGTGCCGTCTATAGGGTCAAGCACGAACGTGAATTCCGGTTTGGTTCCGATTATCTTCTCGCCCAGCTCTTCGCTCACAAACCGCATTGACCTGCCATCTCTTTCAAGTACGGACAGGGCTGCATTTTCAGCCGTTTCATCTATCTTTTCAGTCGGGGTTCCATCTGCGCCGATACGAAGCGTTACGCCAGCTTCCGGTTTTCCAATCAGCCCTGAAACCGCCTGCTGAATTGCCTCTGCGACTTCATTGCATAATTCATAATAAGACATTGGTCTAAACGACCTCGCAGCCCGCAACCAGCCTCTGCTTGGGATTATTGAGCTGGACAATCAAAAACCTGTCATCTTTGCTGTATGCGATATCTTTCTGAGTCGTCACGGTGACATTACACTCAGAACCCGGGGGCGCCTGCGTCACATCCTTTCCCCCTATTGCCATGCTGCTGATAGTCGCCGGCATGCCCTGAAGTCCAGCAAACAGGTGGACTGCATCGCCCACACCCAGACCAGTCGTGAATTTCGTGAGATGGCATTTGAGGTTGAATTTTGATGCTACCTCTTCTTTCTGTGAAATTATGTATCCCCTATCGAAGTCTTTTGACTGTATTCCTTTTAGCGCAAGTCCCACTCTTGTACCGGCTGGTGCGGTTTTCATATCCACGTCATTACTCTGGATCGAGCGTATCTCTGTAGGAATTTTAATCGGGAAAGTGGTCAGGCTGTCATGTACTTTGATGGTTCCCTGGGTAACAACCCCAAGCACCACGCATCCCATGCCTGTGACATTGAAGAAATGGTCCACCATGACACGCTGCGGGAGGACGTTCTTCTCTGCGTTTGCAGCCCATGCCTCTTCCCCGAGGGCAAAGAGCTTCTCCTTAAGTTTTTCCAGTCCTTCGAATGTGGTAGTGGAAACCGCAATCGATTCCCATTTCTCAAGGTTCGTGCCTCTGGCGATGGCTTTTATTTTTTCAGATAGTACTGCAATCGCAGCCGGGTTTGATTTATCCGACATGGTTATGACGAATAACCCGCGCTTATTCCCGAGCAAATCAAGCGCTATTATGCATTCTCCCACCTGCGCATTGACCCCGTCTGAAGGGACGCAGACAAGTACGATATCGCTTAAGTTTATTGCATTGATGAGCGATTTTAATGAAGACGGATAGCCATTGGCATCCACGAATGAATATATCCTGTCGCCTTTTACGAAATTGTAAAGCGTGATGTCCGACTCGGTGCCCTTCTTCCCGAGTTTTGCTGCAAGATTCGTCCTGCCTGATTTTTCACTGCCTATGATTGCTACGTTTGCCATAATAATCCCAGTTATAATTGGTTTCCAGATATATGAAATTATATGAAAATAGCGAAGGGTTCTCAGATGATGTTGACTTACGATTAATGTTAAAAAGCCTTAGAGGTTAATCAATGAGCTGGAATAGAAATCACCGCAAAGAGCGCGAAGAACGCAAAGCAGAGAATAATACCTTTGCGAACTTTGCGTACTCTGCGGTGAGTGAATCCATAATCACACAACATGCTGAAGGAGATTGACATTAAGTTAACAGCACAGGTTCTCATTAACCAAAATTTATATCACATCCCAACTACTTTTGTAACCATAATGGACATCTCAAAAATCCGCCTCGACTTCCCTGCCCTCTGGAAAAAATGGAACGGCAAGTACCCGATATATTTCGACAATGCCTGCATGACCCTGAAACCAAAGCAGGTCATTGACTCAATGAACGAATACTACAACGAATATCCGGTATGCGGCGGGCGTTCCATTCACAAGATGGCAAAGAAAGTGGATGAGAAAGTGACTGAGGCGCGGGAGAAATTCCAGAAATTCCTGGGCGCATCATGCCCAGAGGAAATAATTTTTACGCGAAATACAACAGAGGGGCTGAATCTCGTTGCCAATTCGCTTGAACTGAAAAAAGGCGACATAGTTCTCACCACAGACAGGGAACACAATTCAAACCTCATACCATGGCAGATACAGGCTCACAAGCGCGGGATTAAGCACATGGTCGTTTATTCAAATCCCGATAATACTTTTAACATTCCCCAATTCGAAGAAATAGTGAGCAAAAACAAGAACGTACGGCTTGTTAGCATGGTTCATACAGCGAACCTTGACGGCTATACCATTCCTGCAAAGGAGATTATCAAAATCGCCCACGAGCACGGCGCACTTGTAATGCTTGACGGCGCACAGAGCGCACCGCACAAACATGTGGATATGAAGGCGCTTGATGTTGATTTCTTTGCTCTTTCGGTACACAAGATGGCCGGGCCAACTGGCATGGGCGTGCTGTACGGGAAGCAACACCTGCTTTCGGAGCTTGCGCCTTTCATCGTTGGCGGGGATACGGTTAGCGATACCACATACGATGGGGCAAAATTTCTTCCTCCGCCAGAGAAATTCGAGGCCGGCTTGCAGAACTATGCGGGCATCATCGGTTCGGGCGCGGCTGTGGATTACCTGAATAATATCGGGCTATCGGATATCGAGGAGCATGAAAAGAGGCTGAATACGATTATTACCAAAGGGATAAAGGACATGCCCGGATTGAAAATCATAGGCCCGCAGGAGCCGGGAATGAGGGGCGGCATCATCGCATTCACGGTCGAGCTTCCAAAGGGCGGCGATGCCCACGACATAGCGCTCGTGCTTGATGAGACCGAGAACATCGAGGTGCGCTCAGGGGCTTTTTGCGTGCACTCGTGGTTCAATTACCGAAAGTGCGAGGCAGCAGTAAGGGCTTCGCTTTATTTGTATAATACAGAGGAGGAGGCAAGGAAGTTTATTGATGTGTTGGGGAAGACGATTGGGTTGTTTAATCCGTGAAAATAACGATTAACTTTTTTACTGGAACTAAACGCGGGTTCTGCTGATACCGAAATGATTGAATTCACCGTGATACTTCTTTTTGAGTTTGGTCAATATTTTATACCATTCAAATAGAAACAGTACTAATCCCGAAAATGCTATGAGTTCAAACAATTCATAACTGGTAGTATCCGGCGTAAGACCGTCAAAACCTTCAAAAATTTCATGAGATAGCATAAAAAACCCTGTAATGATTATAAATATGCTTCTTCGAATGAAACTTCCTCTTTGAGAAATTATTTCATCCGCATTAAACGCATCCTTTTGCAGGGATTTCCATGTCAGAGCTATCTGGATACCAAGATAAACCGTGAACAGGGAGAGTATTATTATAAGTGCTTGAATAATTTTAAATAAAGTATAATCGTCAACTATACTTCCTAACAATCTATCCATTAGATTTGGTTATGTTTTTTCTCATTTATAAAAGTTATGTAATTGCTGCGGTTTCGCTCTATTTGTATAATACAGAATAAGAGAAAAGGAAATTAATGCAAAAAATCTGAGTAAACAATTTAGCCAAACAAGTACATAAAGTCTATTCCAATGCATCAAAAAATTCTCTCCCAAGCATTCGCCCCCGCCCATATCTCAGGCATTTTCATAATCGACATAAAGAAAGACCCCACACATTCAGGCTCGATGGGCTGCGGAATCTGTCTTGAGGACGGCGCCGTAACAAAAGTAAGCGCCGCGAAAGAGACAAAAGTTATAATCAACGGCGCAGTTACAGACGCCCCAACAACGCTCACAGCCATAAAGCTCCTGACCCCAAATCCTGTCCTTGTAGAAACCACGCTCCGTGTACCCGTGGGCGCCGGGTTCGGGGCAAGCGGCGCCGGTGCATTGAGCGCGGCGCTTAGCTTAAACGAAGCGCTTTCCCTGAATTTGACCTTAAAAGAACTGGCAAGGGCTGCACATGTCGCAGAAGTCACGAACAGGACTGGACTTGGCGATGTCACAGGGCAGACATTCGGCGGCATCGTCCTCAGGAAAAAGGCTGGCGCGCCTTTTACCGTGGATATTGATAAAATCCCATGCGGCATCACAACAATTTCCTGGGTGAGCTTTGGTGAGATTTCCACAAAAACTGTTCTTTCCGATGACCTGAAAAAGAAAAGCATCAATAAAGCAGGGCGCTTAAGGCTCAAGGAACTCCTGAAAAAACCCACGCTTCCTGAATTTTTTCACCAGTCCTGTGCATTCGCAAAGGAAATTGAACTCATGAGCCCGAAGGTTTTAGATGCCATTGAGGCGGTAGAGGCTGCAGGTGGTCTTGCTAGCCAGGCAATGCTTGGCAATACGGTTTTTGCCATAAACGACAATGGCGCGCTTCAGGAATTCGGGGAAGTACATCAAAGCAGGATAACCAATGCAGGGGCGCATCCTCTATGAAAACTTTGCCCAAACCGAAGTATCGGCTTCCGAAAAATCACCCAAGGTACGAATCGCTGATTACGCGCGAATTGATAGTTGAGGGCGTTGAAAAAGGAATAACGAGCATCCACGGGCTGATTGCCCAGGGGCGTGGCGAGGCATTTGATTACTTGATCGGTGAAAAAACCCCGGAAAGCGCTTTGAAGGCTGAAAAAGCAGCGGCGGCAGCGTTTCTGCTTGCAAAAAAACCTGTCATCTCGGTCAATGGGAACGTTGCAGCCCTTGTGCCTGAAGAGATTATAAAACTTAGCGGGCTTGTCAATGCACCGCTCGAGGTCAATTTATTCCACAGGACAGAAGAAAGAGTGAACAAGATACTCATGCACCTGCGCGAACTTGGGGCAAAAAATTTGTGCACAAAAAGCGATGCGCAAATACCGGCTCTTTCTCATGAGCGCGGGAAAGTGGATAGTGACGGAATCTTCAGCGCAGACATTGTGCTTGTCCCTCTTGAGGACGGGGACAGGTGCAAAGCCCTTGTGGATATGGGTAAAACCGTAATCGCAATCGACCTTAATCCTCTTTCAAGGACGGCGCAGTGCGCATCGATAACAATCGTGGATAATATTACCCGCGCTATACCGAATATATCAAAATTCGCGCAAGAACTAAAAATCTCAAATGAAGAGGCACTTATAAAAATTGTCAAAGAATTTGATAACAGGAAAAATTTAGCTCATGCAATAGATGAGATTGTGGCTCATTTAGCTTCCCGACGATCCTGATATGCGACTTTTATTATTTTCTCGTTTCAAAACCACAGAGGGCGCAGAGGACACGGAGAAAAACAAAACAACTCTCTGTGCGCTCTGTGGTCAATTTTATATGACCATTCATCCAGAATAAAATACAAGTCACTGATATTGTTTTTACGGGCGCGGAGGGATTCGAACCCCCGATCTACAGCTTAGGAGGCTGCCGCTATATCCAGACTAGGCCACGCGCCCTCAGGGTTGTTCCTAAATATCAGTGGGTGGACTTTAATTTATCGTTAAAAGAAAGGATTAAGTAGATTCGTGGTTATTCAAAGGCAATCCCGCCTTAACTCAGTGGCTAGAGTGCGCGGCTGTAGTTTGGTTCATGTGCAAACCTTTAAGAAAGGTTTATCAAATGCGGGGTATGCTTTGCATACCCAGCGCTATGTTTATGCACACATTACCGCGCAGGCACCGCGAAGTCCCCGGTTCGAGTCTGGGAGGCGGGATATTTTTTATATTTTTTCCGAGGAGTCAATTTAAACTATCTTTGCGACCTTCGCGGCTCTGCGGTGAAGAAAATCGCACACCGCAAAGTCATCTATGAATGAAGTTCACAGATAACAATGAAAAAACAACAAAATGAACATTTGCAGCGAACTAATACGAACTCGTACGAACTCCGACGACGTGAGTTCGTATCAGTTCGTAAGAGTTAGTTGTTGATTTTTTTATACCAAGCGCCAAGAACGCAAAGAGTTCATAAAATATGTTTAAAATGTTGGGCTCTTGGCTATAAGTTAATTGTATAATTTTTGCAATAAGTGAATTATTTAAATCCACAACACAATTAAGCACCTCATGCTTCGGGTAACATTTCTCGGGACAGGCGGAACCCTGCCCACACCAAACCGCAATCCTTCCGCGATATTAGTCAACAGGGAAGGTGAGCTTTTACTTTTTGACTGCGGCGAGGGGACACAGCAGCAGATGATGCGCGCAAAGACCGGAATGAAAATAAATTCCATTTTCATCACGCATTTCCACGCAGACCATTTTCTTGGAATCCCCGGACTTATCCAGACAATGTCATTTAACGGAAGAACCGAGCCTCTTGATATATATGGCCCGGAATGGACAAAACAATTTGTAAACCTCCTTGTTCAACTTGGTTATTATAAACTTGGGTTTGTGATAAATGCCCATGAACTGAAAGACGGCGATGTAATTGACAAAGGAACTTATTCCATCGGGGCAATCGGTACCGACCACGGCATTCCAAGCCTGGGTTATGTTATTGAAGAGAAAAGCCGCACCGGGCGGTTTAACAGGGAAAAAGCAATAAAACTTGGCGTCCCGGTCGGCCCGCTTTTCTCAAAACTCCAGAATGGGGAACCTGTAATCATAAAAGGTAAGACAATTTTACCATCAGAGGTTATTGGAAAAGGCCGGCCAGGCAGGAAAATAGTTTATACCGGGGATACACGGCCCTGCGAATCCATCGAAAAAGTAAGCGCGGGAGCTGATTTACTTATCCATGACGGAACACTTGCTGATGAGCTTGCTGACTGGGCAATTGAAACGAAACATTCAACAGCAGGCGAAGCAGCCCAACTTGCGAAAAATGCAAATGTGAAACAATTGGTATTAACCCATATCAGTTCCAGGTATTCAGAGAGCACGGAACCTTTGCTACATGATGCCAAAACCGTGCTTGAAACCGCTATGATCGCAGAGGAATTAATGGAAATCGAGATACTGCTATCAGATAAATAAACATTAAATACACCCATGTACATAATCATTAATTGATTGTGTTGAATTCTACAACTTCATTTAAACTGGAAATTGAAAGAATCGGGCATGTTCTTGACATGGATGAGTTCAAAATAAATGAAGCAAAAGAACACGGCAAAAGCACGTTGATTTCTCCAAAATTCTTTAATAAAGGGGTTTACAGGGTACGAAATGCGAACAGCGGGCGGCTTGAGAGCATCGCGGTAAACATTGACAAAATTGCCGCAGTCACCTATGAAGGTCTTGTTAAGGAGCTGGGCGAGGATTGCGTGGATAAAAACCTATGGAAAGATGTTCCTGAAGGCGATGCGATATTTTTCTATTCGCTCAGGCTTGAGAATGATGTTGTAAAATAAATCACTTAAGGATCTCACACACGCTACGCCATACTGGATTCTCACAGTTCTTTAGAATGGCTTAAATATTAAGAAATCAGTCAGTGAGCTACACTTTATGACAGCAAAACGACTGCAAAATATCACGGAATCCGCAACACTCCGGATATCAAATCTTGCAAGTGAATTAAAAAGCCAGGGTAAGGACATAATAAGCTTCAGCCTTGGAGAACCGGATTTTACTACACCTGCGCATATCATCGAAGCTGCCAAAGCTTCCCTTGAACGCGGCGAGACGCATTATACCCCATCTCCCGGGATACCGGAACTGCGGCGGGCTATTGCCGAGAAATTAAAAAAGGATAACAAAATCGAGACAAAGCCCGGAAACATCATCGTGACCCCGGGTGCAAAGCAGGCCATCTTTGAAGTCATGCTGTCTGTATTGCAGGAAGGCGATGAGGCGATCTTATTTGACCCGGCCTGGGTATCATACGACCCGTGCGTGAAACTTGCAGGCGCAAGGACGGTCTGGGCTCCCACAAGGCGCGACCACGGTTTCACTCCTTTTGATATTGGGGATTTCATAACCAAAAAGACAAAACTCATTGTTATCAACAGCCCGTGCAATCCCACAGGCGGAGTTTATGGCAAGGAGACATTAAAAGAAATAGCCGATATTGCGATTGATAAGAATATCTTTGTATTATCTGATGAGATTTATGAGAAAATAATCTATGACCGTGAGCACATAAGCATAGGCTCTATGGATGAGATGCAGGAGCTGACCATCACGGTCAACGGTTTCTCTAAAGCATACGCGATGACCGGATGGCGCCTCGGGTACGTGAGCGCGCCAAAAGAAGTCTACGAACAGATGCTAAAACTTCACTCGCATTCGGTGAGCCAGGCGACTTCCTTCGTGCAGTATGCAGGTCTGGCTGCGCTTCAGGGCGACCAGACACCTGTGGCTCTCATGGTCAGGGAATTCAGGACACGGAGAGATCTGCTGGTTCATGGATTGAATAAACTCGGCATTAAATGTGCAAAACCCGACGGCGCTTTTTACGCTTTTGCAGATGTGAGCGATTACGGAAGCGGCGAAGCAATAGCCGAACTTCTTCTCAATAAGGCGTTCGTTGCAACCACACCGGGCTCGGCTTTCGGCGAAGCTGGAAATGATTTTATCCGGATATCGTATGCCACGTCGCAGGAGCGCATCAAAGAGGCTTTGCTGCGCATGGAAGAGATTTTATAGTTCGAAATTCTAAAACTTTGCGCTTTTAGTGGCTTCGCGGTGCGTAATTCTTATTCACTGCGGAGATAACAAATACAATTCTAAAACCTTGTCAGCTCTTGTGCAGCCCATTTCTATCAAGTATCTTCCTGATAATCGCGGCACTGCTGCATAGTTCGCACTTCTCAAACGACTGGATTCTTACCACTTTTGCATTAATGCCATGGCTTTTTAATTGTGTTTCCAGTTCATTTTCATTAAAAAACTGGTTTTTACCAAGCGCAATGATATCTGGGCAAATCTTGCGAAGCGGCTCGAACATATCATGCTCGCTCCCGAGCATAGCCTTATCCACCATGCGAAGCGCCTGCACCATAGCCAGTCTCTGCCCTTCCGGTACGATAGGTTTCGGTTTGTGTTTTATCATCGAATCCCGCGCAACAATCACGTACAATTCGTCGCCCAGCGCCTTTGCTTCTGATAGATACAGCAGGTGACCTGGGTGGAGTATATCGAACGTACCCGTTGCAAGGACTCGAACCATCAACCTCTAGATTATTTTTGGTTAGCTAAAAATGTTTGTAATTACAAATATATGGTGCAGTCAATGTCCAAAAACATTACACAAGCCTTTGTCTTGCCCCCCCAATTTTTGGGGTAATCCACGTCGATTGTAACGCTTGGCAAATTCTTGACCGCATTCACAAGATATTTATTCATCTCAAGATTGCATGAGGGAAGGCATATTATGTGGTCGCTTACCTGCTTACATTCCAGCAGCAGCTCATAGAACGGATCTATCACCTGCCAGGCATAATCTATCTCGCGCCCCATGAACTCGCAGAACTCATCGTAATCGCTTTTCTGGAATGCATCGCTGAGGGCGTCTTTTTCAAGAAGCGCAGTGTAGCACTGGATATATACGTCCTGGAAGGATTTCGGCTTGAACGGGAGGTTGAAGGCATCGCAGCATACCACTTCAAACCCCTGCTTCTTTGCCTGTTTGCACAGGTTCATGTTGATGTCAATACCAACAAAAAAGTCCCATTCCTTGCCTTTGGTCTCATACAGTTTCGAGTGCCCGCCGCAACTGATTTCCAGGATTGAGTTTGGTTTTATCATAAAGAGTTCGTTGGTTCGTTGTTTACTTAATCACGCCCCTGGTTTATTAATTTTTATATATCTTCCAAAATCGCAGAACAATTTCAAAAACCTTATAAATAAACCAGACGAATCTCGTCCTGTGATCAAATATGGTCGTTAAAGTAGGATTTATCAAACTTGGAAATCTTGGGACCTCACAGGTAATTGATTTATTACTTGATGAGATTGCGGCGAGAGAGGGAATTGCTGTACGGGTATTCGGAACAGGTGCAAAGATGGGTAAGGATGAGGCCGCAGAAACGGCATCATTCAAGAACTGGGGGCCGGATTTTGTGGTAATGATAAGCCCCAATTCAAGCGCCCCGGGTCCGACAGCGGCACGCGATATCTGGAAAGGCACACCAGCTATCGTGGTCTCGGATGGCCCAACCAAGAAAGAGGACAGGGAAAAACTGGAACAGGCAGGATTCGGCTATATCATTCTGCCGGTTGATCCCCTCATCGGCGCAAAAAGGGAATTCCTTGACTGCGTTGAAATGGCGTCTTTCAACAGCGACGCATTAAAGGTATTGTCAGTATGCGGCGCCATCAGGCTTGTCCAGACAGAAATTGACAAGGTCATAGACCAGGTAGCAGCAGGCACAAAACCCCTGGCTCTCCCGAAGGTACTTGCAAAACCTGAGAAGTGTGTTGAGAGCGCGGGATTCGCAAACCCATACGCGAAAGCAAAGGCGTTAGCCGCATTACACATAGCCACCAAGGTCGCAGAGATTGACTTCCCGGCATGCTTTGTATTAAAAGAGGTTGACCAGATTGCCACCACGGCGGCAGCAGGCCATGAAGCCATGCGCGCGGCTGCAAAACTTGCAGATGAAGCGCGCGAAATGGAGAAGGCAAACGATTCGGTCCTGCGGAAGCCTCATGCAAAGGACGGCAGGCTGTTAAGCAAGACTAAGCTCCTTGAAAAACCACAGTAGAAACCATAATCAGGAAGTTTTTCACTTCCTGATCATTTTTTTATAACTGATGCAATGATTTTGTATTAAAAAATACGTTCATCACATCACGAAATCTTCTCAATATTTGTAGAATCCCCTTCCCCAAAAGGAACTTAAATTTTGATTTGTTCCGGTGAAAAACCTTTTTTAATTAAAACATCTTTCATACGGCTTTTGTGGTTTCCCTGAAGTTCGATAACATTATCTTTTATCGTACCACCGCATGCGAATTTTGATTTCAGGTAGCTCGTCAATTCCTGCAGGTTAATCTCGGTTGGATTAAGACCTTCTATCACCGTCACTTCTTTTTTATATTTTCTCGTATCTACCTTTACTATAATTCTCTGCTGTTCTTTTGCCACTTCTTCGCATATGCAAAGCTCTTTAGGCAAACCGCATACAGTGCACATTTCTGAACTCATTTATTGGATTAATACCTCCGTTCTTATATTATACAAGACCATTATATAGCTACTTGATGCTTCCCGTATTAAAATATAATGGTATAGAGATAGCAAGAACCGTCGAACTTTCCCAGACTATATTGAGCCAGGCGTTCGGTCTTATGTTTCGCAAAAGCATATCATCTGATTATTCGATGATATTTATCCTGAAAAAACCGTCATCTGTCAGTATTCACATGCTCTTCGTGTTTTTTCCCATTGACGTTATATTTTTAGACGAAGAAAAAAGAATTACAGGGCTTTCCAGTTTAAAACCGTGGCTCGGATTTAAAACAATGAAGAACGTCAAGTATGTAATTGAAATGAAAGCAGGAACGATTGAAAAGTTCAATCTTTCAGCCGGCGGGCAAATGGAATTCTAATATTAAATGGATTGTTATGGCAATATCAGGAAAATTAACCGAAAATGCGGTAATACTCGACAAACGGGCGATAGAAGAATTATTTAACACAAGTTTTTACGGCCGTCCAAGAGATGACAGGCTTGAAGTTTCCCTCATCGAGAGCGCTTATCTTATTTATATTGGAAAAGTAAAAGTTGAATTCCGGGGGAAAGAGCTTGATTTCAATCAATTTTTCCTGAAAGCATCATTGTTAGTAAAAAATTTTGAATTGCTGTATATTACTTATAAGGACTTAAGAGAACGCGGATACTTTATCCAGCCCGCAGTCACGGGTTTCCGGGTTTATCCGCGCGGAGGGCATCCAGGCAAGACACCGGCAGAATTTTTTGTTTTTGTAACATCCGAAAGGATACCGCTTCCGCTTTCTGACCTGAGAACACACCTTGATACTGTTGAAAATCTGAAGAAACGCCTGGTCCTGGCAATAGTGGATGAAGAAAGCGATATTACCTATTACGAAGTGAAAAAAACAATCCCCTCGGGTACTTATGAATTAAAATTGGACAGGTTGAAATCCACTGCAAGCCTTCTTGAAGACAGGGTAATGGTATGGGACCCGGCTATTTCATCCGTCCTTCATAATGAGGGATTTTTTGGCAAACCGATGGATGAAGGACACCTTCAGTTGTCACTTGTTGAATCATGTTATTTATTGGAAAAAGGGATACTTGACATAGAACAGAGGAACCACAAGAAATTGGATTTTGATGATTTTTCAAGAATTGCATCGGACATCGAATCCGATTTCATGATAAAACTTGCTGTTTACAGCACGCTGAGGAATAACGGTCTTGTTCCAAAGACAGGATTTAAATTCGGCACACATTTTCGTGTTTATAAAAGCTTTGAAAAAATATCAGGACTTCCCCATTCGGATTACCTCGTTCATGCGATAGATAATAACCATGTTTTTTCACTGCAACAGCTTTCGCGTGCAGTGAGGCTTGCCAACAGCGTGAGAAAAGAAATGATATACGGAATAGCCGATTCCATAGTTGATTTTATTATTATCGGGCGGATGCGGTTGTAATATTCAGGAATAAATCATTTTTTCTGCTTACGCTTTACTATTTTTTCAAGTTTCTTTGCCCACATATCCTCAACATTTGTGTATTCGCACTCAAGATAGTGTGCAACAGCTTTTGCTACTGCATCCTTGGCGCTGTCTTCACCAGTTCTTTGTTTTAGCGCTTCTACATCCTCTTCCGTGAGGACCGTCTGAGCATGCATTATTTTAATCATGTTATACCACCTCTACATGATGTATTTAAAAAATACATCAATCAATTTTCCCGAATTTGTAATAATCATTGCCATATTTAAATCTTGCTAAATGTGGATTCTGTCAAGTCTTCGGTTGATAGAATCGGCTGTAAAATTCAGTTGATTTATGCACTGTTAATTTATTTTGATTATGATAACTATATCCCTTCTCGAAATGATTACATTACAAGAGGTTAAAAAATGATTTTAAAAGAAGAATGCGCCGATTTTGGTTATTCAAAGAATGATATTACTAAACTTGGAGAAGGGGAAAGAAGTATGGATATTCCTAATTGTAGAATAAATAAAATGTCTCTATGTGGATGTTCTGAAACTTGTTCATATTATAAAAAAGCCTGTTAACATTGTTGACTGTTCATTTTTTGAATTTTTTAAAAATAAGTTGAGAGCCTGAAACTCCCTTATGTAACTATGGAATATCCGGTATCCCGAAGGGATTGAATCCCTATTTTTTCTTTTTAATAACTCTGGAAATCAGCAATACGAATATGAGACCAGCAACAATTCCAAATCCTGGAGTTTGTTTACCCTGCGCTGTTTCTTGCGGGAGAGCTGTTTTCTCAGGTGATGAAAGACTATTTTCTGCAAGTTTCAATTCATCATTAGCGTACGCCGCATACTGCAATGCTACATTGGTGTCATTCGTCCAGAAAGACTGGAGCGCCTGGTTGTTATTGTAATCCTCGGCATTATTGAGATGGGTTTGCGCTTCCGAAACATTCAAACCCTGTGCTGTTGCTGTCTTAACCCTGGCACTTAATTCCCTGTATTTTGCATCATTATCGACTATTTTCATTAATACATCTGAAAATGAACCTTTGATAGTGATAACGTCGCCGTTATTCAACTGGAACCAGGTAAGAACAACCTGTTCGAACTGTAACAATTTTTTATAAGGCTTCATGTTATTGGATTTTACTTCAACTGAAGTGGCAGTTACGCCTTTTGGAAGAAAAACCTGCCCTCTGAGATCGCTATTCTGGGACAATGGTATTTCAGTTTCTTTACCTGCGATAATTGCCTGGGGCGCCTTGACTGGTATGATGATAGAATAGTCCGAACCTTGTTTTACAGCCCAGTTTTCTGCGCTAAAACCAATCCGCCCGTCCCAGTTTTTCCCGGGGGTAATTGAGCTGTTAAAATTGATCGTTACCTTCACACCGCCGGGAACGGTTTGCTGGTCAACTACCATGCCTGTAAAGCTCATAGTATGCGATAAATCATATATCATTGTTACGGCAGATGCAGGAACGATAAAAGAAAAGCCATCAAGAGGCAAAGAGCCGCCATTGTCGATTTCGGCCTGTATTACTTCTTCTACAAGTCCGTCATCATGTAGCGTCACGTTCAACACCCATCTATTAACCGTTACATCTCCTGCTGCTAATACAGGGGAAGCCGTCAACATCAGTATAAGGAAAAAAACAAGGATTTTTCTTTTGGTCATTTATTCTCAGGTCTTATAAACTTGCAGGATTAATAATGTTTACGCTTTCACAAGCTCACCGGTTCTCTCATATACCCTCAAGCCAGAAGGCAATTTTTCCTTGAACTCGTTTCCGCCGAGAACCTCAAGGAAGGTCTTAATTTCCTTCGTCCCCAAGAGCCTGATGGGGATGACAAAATCATATTCTTCATCCGCAATTTTGATGAACTTAAGTCCGTTTAATTCAGCCACCGTACGAATGCCAACCCCCGCGTCGGCTTTCCCGAGTTTCACCGCAGCCGCCACGGCGCTGTGCGTTTTCGTTTCAGTATGATAACCGTTTATTTTGCCTGTAAGTTCCTCGAATGATATTCCCCTCTGCTTTGCGATAGCCTTAAGTTTCATATCTATTATGACCCTTGTTCCCGAACCTGTATTCCTGTTAATAATCCTTGCATCGAGAATATCCTCAAATTTCTTTATACCGCTATCCTTTCTCACAATCAAACCCTGTTCTCTCAGATACCCTTTAACAAGCACTGCATCCGTTATTCCAAACCTTTCAAGAAAAGGAACATTATATAATCCCGATTAATCCAGCAGGTGTATCCCTGCAATATCAGCAATACCGCTCCGGATGGCGCTTAACCCGCCCGAAGAGCCTGCATTTATCACGCGCATTTTAAGCCTGGTAAGGTCAGCAAGCGTGTCAAGCCCAAGGCAGTGGCTGCCCACAAACAGCAAATCCGAGGGCTCAAGCTTTCCAAAAAGCGTAACGTCCACAAACTCACCTGCAGCTATCATCTCTACATTTCCCGGGATTTTGATAAAACCATCTGCCTCGGAAAGCGTGGTGATGGCACCCGAACCTTTATCAACAGGATAAGCAAAGTCCCGGACAATGCCAACCGGAAGGAGCTGGCTTCGCCCTTCGGAACGGATGCGGACTGCCATTCTTGCTTTTATTTGCAGGCGCTCCTCTTTTTTCCCGATTATTTTCCTGATAAGCGGCGCCACAAATTCATTAAAAATCGTAAGCGAGGATGCGGGATATCCGGGAAGACCGAAAACCGGTTTTCCGAATACTTTCCCGATAATCGCAGGTTTTCCGGGTTTGATATCTATCCCGTGAGCCAAAACGGCGCCATTTTTTTCGATTATCCTGTACATTATATCACCCGAACCTGCTGAAGTGCTCCCTGATGGAAGGATGATATCGCACACTTCCGCCGCTTTTTTGAGGGCTTTTGTTATTTCATTCGCGTTATCCTTTACTATGCCGTAGCGAACAGGTGTCCCGCCGCATTCTTTTATCGCGCAAAAGAGCGAAAAAGAATTAATGTCATAGATTTCCCCTTCAGCGAGTTCACATCCCGGCTCTGCAAGCTCATTTCCCGTGGAGATGATACCGACATTTATTCTTAAAACGCTAACTGTTTTTTTCCCTATTGAAGCCAGAACCCCGATTTCACGCGCTGTAAGAAGTGTCCCCTTTTTCAATACCCGCTCACCGACCATGATGTCCGAGCCCGCATGCATTACGTTTTCATTGATAGAAACCGGGCGGTGGATATGCAGTCCTTTATCGATATGCGTGTACTCTACCATCACCACCGAATCCGCGCCTGCGGGCATGACCGCGCCTGTTGAAATTTCAGCCGCCTCGCCCCGCTCAATATGGATATCGGGATTTGACCCTGTCGGAATGGAGCCCGCGAGCACCAGGCGCACAGGCATGTCCTCGCGAGCCTGGTACGTATCAGGGGCGCAAACGGCGTAGCCATCCATTGAAGCCCTGGTAAACGGAGGCACATCCACTTCAGAGACTATATCCTCTGCAAGGACGCATCCGGATGCATTTTCGATGTCCACTTCGATTGGGCCGGGGCGGATATCGAGGCCATTGATAATGTTCTTTGCCTCATCCATGGTAACGAGTTTTCTGAATTCTTTCACACCCATTATCACGAACCAATAAGTTAAATCGTTTATCCAATTTCAATTCATTTTTTCAGATATTTTTTTGTATAACTTATACGTGTTAAATCATAAATGTCAAGTGTAACATTTCTTGGAACAGGCGGCGGGAGGATGGTGGTCCTGAACCAGATGCGCAAGAGCGGAGGTTTCTGGCTTAAACTGGATAATGTGAATATTTTACAGGACCCGGGACCCGGTTCACTCGTAATGGTTCACCAGCTCCGCCTCAAGCCGCGCGAGCTTGATGCAATCATGCTGTCCCACAGGCACATTGACCATTCAAATGACGTTAATGTAGTTACAGAAGCAATGACAGGAGGCGGTTTCCAGCCCCGCGGGCGGTTGATCGTACCAGCGGATTGCCTGAATTCCGACCCGGTTGTTCTTCAATATGTTAGACCGTTTGTTGAAATTATTGAAATGAAAAAGGGTCTGGGGATGACTCTTGGAGAAGTTAAAATCGAATTCCCGATCCAGACCATGCATCCTGTTGAAACATACGGCATTATTTACTCATTCAAAGAAGGACGCCTTGGCTATATACCTGATACTGAATATTTTCCTGAACTGGCCGGGGCTTTCAAGGGCGTTGATTTCCTGATAATTAACGTGGTGCGTATGAAAACCGATAAACGGATACGACACCTGAACATGGATGAAGCTGCAAGGCTGATAGACGAGATTCATCCAAAGCGTGCGATATTGACGCATTTTGGTCTGCAGGTATTGAAAGCAAGCCCGGAACTCCAGGCAAGGAGAATATCAGAAAAAACCGGGGTGGACGTCGTGGCTGCCCATGACGATATGTGTGTAAATTTTGAAAAGCAAGAAACACAGAAATGGTTTTAAAGCTTTCGCTTTACCGCATCTATTTTCTCAGCCATCCCTTTCGGATTGTCCCTTCTGTCATCTATGGTGAGGTGAGTGACTACTCTTTTTACGCCGCTTTTGACAAGAGCTTCATGGGCCGCTTTAACTGCACGAAAGGCATCATCAATTGCAGCTACTTCCATTACCGTGCCCATCGGGGTCAACTGGTATTTTATACCAAGTTTATCGATAGCTTTCACCGCTTCTGCTATATGTTTGCTCATTCCCGTGTCTCCTGTTCCAAGTGCGACAATCTCAAGTTCGGCTGTAATAATTGATTTCATGGCTAACACCCGTATATTTGAAGGTTTTTGAAGGCAAAATACTTTTTGTCGATTGACAAAATTATATATGGATGCAACCAAACTATTAGCCTGGCAGTGAATAAATCGCGCACTGCAAAGATAATGAAAAACGACACAAACATTAACAGCGAACTACTCTTGCGGCGTGAGTTCGTATCAGTTCGTACGAGTTAGTTGTTTTTTCATATCAGGCGCAAAGTAGGCAGAATGTTTAAAAAAATATGACAGATGAAAAGAAAAACCGGATATTGAGTATGATTTCTTCCGCATCGGAAATCCAGGATCCGGCAGAGAAGTCAAGAAAATACCGCAATATCGTGGGAATTTTATCAATGGAAGCGGTGCGGTCAAATGACCCCTGGTATCTTGAAGAAGCCATTAAAACTGCGGGGCTTGTTACCGATGACCCATCAAAGGCTTATGTGGAGATTATCCGGGCTATGGCAAAAATCGGGGTGAACAGGAAAGATGAAGAGAAGCTCAATGAGGGGGTTAAAATTACAGAAAGAATCGATAACAATCTAGACCTTTCAGTGGCGCTTCATGAGCTTGTGGTCGCGTTTGCCAAAATCGGCATTGATAGAAAGGATGAAAAACTCATTTCTTATTCCCTGTATTTGTCAGAAAAAATCCCTTTGAACACATACCGCTCATCAGCTTTCCGGAACATTGCCAGATTGCAGGCTGGCGCAAATCCCAAAAGGGCGCATGAATTGCTTGGGAGCGCAATTGAGTTGATCGAAAAAAGTAAAGATGTCGAGCCTGTTTTTCTTATTTCCGCTTTCTGCGATATCGCATCACTGCTTTCATTATTGAACGATGAGCGAAGTTACGGGTTCATAAAGAGGGCAATAGGGCTGGCTGACGGAATTGTTGATGAGTTTGAGAAATCTGCTGTATTGTTAAAAATTGTGGAGACAGAGAGGGTTATTGGAAATAAACTGAAGGACGAGGCATTGTTGAAAGAAGCTTTAGTGCTTTCGGGAAGGATTACAAGAGAATATTATAAGACGCTGGCAGCGGATGTGGTGAAGAGAAGAGATTAGTTTTTCTTTAGACATTTCATTTGTGATTTTTTTATCAGTCTCGCAAAGTCTCAGAGAGTATCACGGAAATTATTTTCACTTTTATCGTGCCAGTTTCAAAGCTTTCTTCATGTCTATTGGTTTTATTAAATTTACAAGCGGGTCGAAATGATCATCATCTGTTAAAATATGCCCCACATTTTCAACGATGCCCGTGGCTGCTATCAGCGAATCAACTGTGGGTATATCGTATCTCAAGCGCAATTCCCCTGCTTGCGCTGCAATTTTTTGGGTAACATTTACAAGAATTATCTCTGATGATTTTAGCTGCATGATAGTGGTTTGCATCCGATTTGCATCTTTCATACCCAGATTTTTGATCAATTCTGTGAGGGAGACCGTAGAAGATATCCCTAAGATTTTTCTATTATCTATCGCATCTGCAAAATCCGTATATGGAGGCTCATCCTTACTGAGTAATGCCTCGATGTACATAGTATCTATCAGGATTGTATTCATCTATCCCTCTTGCGATCTTCTATTATTTCTTTTGTCACAGCTTCAATATCAAGGTTCGGCCACGTGCCGCAAAGCGATCTGAGTTTTGTTCTGGGCATTAATTTAATCGTACCCTCTTCTTCCTCTAAAAAAAGCATCTCTCCCTCTTTCAATTTATATTTTTTCCTGATATCCGCGGGTATGACTACCTGTCCCTTTCTGCTCATCCTTATTTTTTGCATATCTCTCACCTTGTTTGACAATGTTATACTATGTTGGACTACGTTAGACTATGATATATGTTTTTTCATTTTACAATCGCATTGAAAATTGCTATTCATCGAACACAGTGACCTTTATTACTCTTCCAGCCCAACATATCATGGGTGAAATTAAATGCCATTTGTCAAAATAATCGATACCGTGGGCTCATCCCCGGAAAGCTGGGAGAGAGCAGCTAAAAATGCGATAGAAGAGGCGTCAGACCTTCCGATTTTCAAACGGAAAGGCACGATTACAAAAGCCACTATAAAGGGTTTTGATGTGGAAATCAGGGACAACAAAATAGCTGCCTATCTTTGCAGGGTAGAGATGTTCCTGAGCGGCAATGAGTGATATGCCGGAAATAAGTGAGGACGAACTTGAAGCAATGCTTGAGCGCCGTCCCACTGTGCGCGAGGCAAAAGTCGCAGACCATGAACTCATGGTCAAGGCGCTTGAACATCCCGTCAGGCGCAGGATGATTAAAGCCATCGGGGTATTCGGGAAAAAGAAGGGTGAGCTTCAAAAAGAAGTCGGCGTGGATGATGCTGTGTTAAATTTCCAGACCGATTTCCTGATGAAAGGGAATTATCTCAAAATTGAAGGCGACACTTTCAGGCTCACTGACAGGGGGCTTGTACTGCTATCGAATATCCCCAAGTAGGTCAAGGACACGTTGTGCAAGCGCTTTACTTTTTTCAACCGAGGTCATAAGGGTGTCGTATTTAACCACTTTGACTGGAAAGTCATTTTCTTCCACATCATCCCTTTCATCAATTACCATGACATCCAGGATATCCCCGTAGCATTCTGCAACTCCTTTTGATGATACTGGAAATCCGCAGGCTTTCATCAATTTTCCTGCAGGTCCGCTGACCGGGGAATTACCGATTATCGGGCTTATTGCAAGCACTTTTTTCTTTTTTAATAGATTCCTCATGCCTTTTAACGCAAGAATAGGCCCGATACTCGTTATGGGGTTGCTCGGCCCGATTATCACATTATCTTCGGATTCCAGCGCCGCCAACACTTCTTTTGTAGGTTTTGCCTTTTCAATTCCCGAAATTTTAACATCCAGAACATCGGGTTCGCCGCGGGCTCCAACCCAGAAATCCTGGAAATGTATGAGCCCCTGCGGGGTATTCACAATGGTATCCACTTTTTCATCGCACATGGGAAGAATACTGGCTTTTATTCCGAGCGCCGATGAAAGCCGTTGTGTCGCCGCTGTCAGGCTTGCTCCTTTTCGCATTAATTCCGAGCGGAAAATACATGTGGCGCGGTCAGCATCCCCTAGCATGAGCTTTTCATTGAGACCCATTTTTTGTAAAGCCTTATTCGTGTGAAAAGTATCATTTTTAATCCCCCACCATTTTGAAGTATCGAGAGCGCCTGAAAAAAGGTATAATACCGTGTCCACATCAGGCGAGATAAGATTCCCGGAAACTGTAATATCCTCAGCCGTATTCACGATTACTGTTATCTCCTCATCAGGAACAAGCTTACGAAGACCCTGGATAAGCTTGGGCGTGCCGGTTCCTCCGGATAGGACAATCATATCAAACCCTCATTACACCGAACAATTTTCCCCCTATCACAATCATTGCAGTTGAGAAGATTAACAGGACAAAAACGCTTAACAAAACCGGAATAGTTGAACTGCCCAATAAACAGTAGCGAAGCGCCTCAACGCCATACGTCAAAGGATTTGCATACACAAGCGCCTTGAGCCATGCCGGAAGATTTGAAATCGGGAAAAAAGCCCCGCTAAGAAGAACAAGCGGCATCGTAAGGAAACTCATGACCATCTGGAAACCTTCATGGCTGTCGATTATCGATGCAAGCGCAATACCCAATCCCATGAACCCGATGCCTGAGATGAACATGATAACAATGGCGGCCAGCACGCCCCATATCGAGACATAGTGAACTCCTATCAGCCATGCAATAATCATAATCAATACGCCCTGTATCATGGCTGTTGTGACTCCGCCTATTGCTTTTCCGAGCGCCACAAAAAAACGGCTGACAGGCGCGATTAAAATTTCCTTAAGAAAACCGAATTCCCTGTCCCATATGATAGATACGCCGCCCATTAACGAGGTAAAAAGCACCGCCATACCGATTAAACCCGGCGCGAGATAACTTGTGTTAAAAGCCCCGCCCCCGCGGACCTGGAAAGAAGAGCTGAATCCTGCGCCAAGGATGATAAGGAAAAAAAGAGGGGTTGCAAGAGCGCCGATAATTCGCGATTTTGAACGTGAAAACCGGATCATCTCACGAAGCCACATGGTATATACGGTCTGTGCAGCCCTGTTTACCGATGCACTAACCATTATTTCCTCCTTGAGCGGATTTTATAACCCACTGTTTCAATTTCACTTACTTCTTTATCCCTTATGGCGCGCCCCGTATGATGAATAAAAACATCGTCCAGCGTTGGTTTTCGCAAGCTGACCGCCTGGATGGAAATACCTGCAGTGGATGCCAGGGATAGTATGTGGGGAATCTGGCGTTCTCCATTTTCAACTGTAATAAATATCTCATTCATTTTCTCTGTAACTATATTAGCGCATCCGTTTTTTTGATAGATTTCACATAATCTTGATATGTCATCGGATTTTTCCAGCTCGAGTGTGATTACATCCCCACCGAGCATGTTTTTCAGGGATTCCGGGGTATCGAGCGCAACTATCTCGCCATGATCGATTATCGCAATCCTGTTGCACAGGTGGTCGGCTTCTTCCATATAATGTGTTGTGAGCATGATGGACACGCCTTCCTCTTTATTCAATTTTTTTATATATTCCCATATATGCAGCCTTGTCTGCGGGTCAAGACCAAGGGTGGGCTCATCGAGAAATAAAACATGCGGGTGGTGCATAAGACCCCGTGCGATTTCAAGGCGCCTCATCATTCCCCCGGAATAGGTCTTGACGAGAACGTCTGCCCTGTCCGCGAGTTCCACAAGAGAAAGCACCTCTTCAATCCTCTTTTTCCTTGTTTTACCGTCAAGACCATAGAGCCTGCCATGAAGGTCGAGGTTCTCCCTCCCGGTAAGGCGGTCATCCAATGTAGTATCCTGGAACACCACGCCGATATTTTGCCTTACCGATCCGGGTTCCAGTGCAACATCATAACCCCAGACTTTAGCGCTTCCGCTTGATGGTTCGGTCATCGTGGACAGCATGTGTATGAGAGTGGTCTTCCCTGCCCCGTTTGGGCCGAGGAGCCCGAATAGTTCCCCGGGTTTGACAAATATGCTGACTTTGTTTACTGCAGTAATATCATCGAAGTGTTTTGTTATCTCTTTTGTTTCGATTGCGTAAAGCATGCTTTCGTGTAATATTATTTTTAAAGATAATAGAGATTCCCATAACCGAAGGCTTTATCATTTATCATTCACAATGAAGAGTTCACTATTTTTACTCCAGAAGCGGGGTAGGGTAGTCAGGATATCCCGACGGGCTCATAACCCGTAGATCAATGGTTCGAATCCATTCCCCGCTATATTGCAACTTTTTTTCTTTATTCTGCCAAAAACTATATATGATATAGAATAAATCTAAAATATTGAATGGTGGTTGAGTATTCTCAAAAACCATAGGAGGATAAAAAATGAACGATACAACAACAGGTGGTACAACAACAGGTGGTACAACAACAGGTGGTACAACATTAATAGATTGTATTTGGGAAAAAATAAAATCTACAATATGTAATAATTTAGGAAAAGTAGCTTTCTTAGTGCTGAATTTTGTGATCCTGCTCTTTTTGATTTATGAGCTGAGATCGGCATGGATAGCTAGAGACTTCGTGTTGATATCCCTGACCGCGGGTGGGTTGGGCGGTTTCGTACATGAAATTGCTCAAAGCCAAGGTACGATATTGATACCAAAAAATAATGAAGATGGCCTTTACCTTGGTTCGATAGCAGGAATTATTTTAGGAGTTGTTGCAGGAATTTTAGTTTTTAACCCGAATGTAGGGCAGTCTACAGTTACTACAAACATGACCACAACTATTACAAACATGACAACAACTATTATAAATACGACAACAAATACTGGGAATTTGCCTACGACTACTACAACTACAAATCCGGCGCAAGTGGCATTCAGTGCTTTTACGGCTGGACTTGCGCTTAAGGGAGTAACAGAGGCTGCAACAAGTAATCCGGTTGCCAAGAAAAATAAGCCGAAGGATACGGATTCGAATAACCCGCCGCCTCAAGAATAATTTCCAGATTTTTTTTATTTTTATATTTTATTTACTTAAAATCATTACCAATGTAACTTGATAAATTAATGGAATACAAGCTCTTAATTACTCCTCGTCCTCATGAGTCACCCAATAAACAGCCTTGTACCTCTCAGCAAAACCGTATATATTCTTGGCCATTACCGCCCTGCCGTATTCAACAAGTTCCCCGCCGCGGTCGAGGATATACGTATTCTCGCCAAGTTTGGTAACTGTAAAGATTTCACCCTTATCTTCTGTCCCGACATGCAGTACATCGCCTATTTTAAGGTCTTTGAGATTCGGCCGAACTGTTGTTTTTTCTACCATAATATCAAATCCATCTTTCTATTGTTGCGTGTGTTCATATCTAATAAAACTTACCTTACACTACAGCCTATGCCCCTGAGAAGCGCCTCTACGCTTCCCTGCACCGAAGCTATGTCTTGATCTCCGAATATTGTGACTCTATATGTAACACTCTGGGTATTTTGCTTAGAATATACATCGATAACCTCTACGGAAACCACGCTGTTTGTGCCACTTATTACATTTTTTATAATACCAGTGTCAGAACCCTTCGGAATAAAAACTGAGATATCTCGTGTCACGTTTTTTAAATTTGCAGCTTTCCATGCGAACAATTCCTTATCATTTAATAGTCTCACATTCTCTATCAAAAGCTCGGTCGTCCTCCCTCCACGCTCAAGCAGAACAGTCCTCGGTGTCACTTTTTTCACGATACCGAAGTGAACCACGCTTGAATAAATATGTTTGAGCGCCCTCTCGCTGCCGATAGAGCGCACAAGTTCTTCATGCTCCGCTATTTTTGTCCCGATAAGCTTTTCAGACCGCCGCAGGGCCGATTCGGTATCCCCGAAATGCGCCGAAGCTTTTTTCATAAGACCCACGAAGCCTTCTACATCCTTCTTTTTGACTATGCCCGCCAGCAGGTTGCATTCTTCGATATACGCCTTATGAACCTTCGCAACCTCAGGGTTCATCTGTATCATGGCATAAAGGTACGGGTTTTGCCCCAGTATCCGTCCCACGAGGTCAAGCATAATATCATACATCGGGCTCATGAATCTTCTCGAATTCGCAACATCAAATTCAAGTTCCCCAAAAACTGCCCCTATGGAAATATAAGCAAAATGCGTGAGACCCTGTACCACAGCCATCATTTTATCGTGCTCCACGGCGTCCATTATCTCGATATGGGCGCCGTTGTCTTCGTACAGGTTCCTGATTACCGGGAACCATTTTGTACATCTCCCTTCGATTGGCGTAAAAATCACAATCTGTCCCCTTATATCGGGTATGGATGGCCCGAACATGGGATGCGAACCCAGGATTTCCACATTCGCAGGAGCATGTCTTATCATGGCTTCTATCGGGCCTTTTTTTATGGAGGTGATATCCATGAGCAAACTGCCGGTCTGCATTTTCGGGGCGATTTCTTCAATGGTCTTTTCCGTGATATTGATGGGCACAGAGATCATTACAACATCGCTCGATTTTATTTCCTTATCAAGGTCATCGGCAAACTGCACGCCCAATTCCAGAGCTATGTCTTTTTTCTTATTGATTCCCCAAATTGCCACATCAAAGCCGTGTTTTTTATAAAATTTTGCAAAAAATCTTCCCGTTTCACCTGTCCCGCCTATGATTAATATTTTCATGCCAGCTTCTCCCTGACCGCTTTTTCCATGACATCAAGTGGCGGATTCTGCCCTGTCCAGATTTTAAATGCCTCTGCCCCCTGGTACACAAGCATCATCACTCCATCGATTGTTTTTGCGCCTGCCTTTTTAGCTTCCCTGAGAAGCTGCGTGTTCTGGGGATTGTAAACGATATCGAACACAACAAGGTTCCTGTGAATCATATCCGATGTCACAATGCTTTCCGATACTTTCGGGAACATGCCTATGGACGTTGAATTTATGAGAATATCGCTATTCTGGATTAGATTTTTAAGATTCCGGATATCGCCGGCACTTGCTTTTCCCATCCTGCTAACTTCTTTTGCAAGGGAAATCGCCCTGCCGGGAGTCCTGTTGGCTATGGTCACGCTTGCCCCATCGGATACAAGCTGGAATGCAATTGCACGGGCAGCGCCTCCCGCGCCGAGGAGTAGCACGTTCTTTCCTTTTATTTCGACGCCATTATCTTTTAGCGCCATTTTAGCCCCGAGCCCATCTGTGTTATATCCGACTATTCCTACCTTAAAATCCACAGTATTCACTGCGCCTATCTGTTTTGCCATATCTGTGGGCTCAACTATCTCAAGGGCTTTTTCTTTTAAAGGTATGGTGAGATTTAATCCCCCAAACCCGAGAGCGTGTGCGCCATGTATCGCATCGTGCAAGGATTCGGGGCTGACCCTGAATGCATGATATTCACAGTCCATCCCGAGAGCTTTGAATGCCGCATTATGCATAATGGGAGATAAACTGTGGGAAACAGGATCGCCAAGAACACCGAATAGCTTCATGCTATCCTAATTAATTGTGATGGTTAAAAAGTATTTTGATAGAAAATCCTGATTAAGGCCAGATATGATAGTACGCATTCAAAGCCATGATAACTAAACCTGCCGCTACTGCTACAGTAACAACGGTTTTTGGCTCTACTATTATTGCAGTTTCTTCAGCGTCGTAATATCTCATTAAACCCGCTGAGGACATAAGGCCGCTGCCTTCTTTCTTTTTTGCCATGGGTTTCAATGATGTTTTTATAGCATTTGAATGTATCGCAACGAATTCCCAACTATCTTTTCCCAACTATATACAAATGGTCTAGTTAGAGGTATTATAATGATTTTTGTTTCGCTTCCAGTCTTTTCTGGATGAGCTCTTTTAATCCTCTTATTTCCCCTTTTTTTGCGCTCACCGGGACTATCCTATCAGGCCACTGTCTCCAGGGCGGCATCATTCCGAGTCTCTCTGCAATCCCGTCAAGCGTCACATCTACATCTTTGACCTTATCTATTTTATTTGCTGCAACGACCACATCGATGTTCATTTCCTGCAAAAACCCGAACAGTTCAACCTCTACCGGTATTTCGCCTCGCTCATTCCACTTGTCCACGATTTCTGCAAAGGAACCTGCATTCACAACCATCACTGCAAGCACGATGTTATCGGCGTTATTCTCAATATATCGAATGATATTGTCCTTGATGGCTTCCCGGCTTTCTTCCGACACCCCGCTCATGAACCCGAATCCAGGCATATCTGTAATCTGGACGTTCCTGTATGGAATCTTAAGGACTTTTCTGGTTACACCCGGCCGCTTGCCCACCGGGATTTTTATACCTGTGAGAGCCCTGATGAGAGTGGATTTGCCAACATTGGAGCGCCCTGCGAATATTATCTCTTTCATAAAGCGACACCTCGCTTTATGCGGTGTCCACATATGGCAGACCCATATGTGTCTGCTAAGTAAAACGGTGCGACGATTTTCATTAGCCTAATGCTGCATCAAACTCATATAAAAATGCTTCCTGCTTCTTCCATGCCACTCCAAGAAATATCCGGATTTGTGAATAGAGTGCGATGCACGATTAGAATCTTAATCTTCGCCTGATTCTGGCCATGACAACCAAAACAACGACTGCAAATGAAATCCCAAAACCCGGTGTTATAGGAGTAGGGGTTGGCTGGGCTGTTTCATTCGGCAGAGATGTTGATGTTGTCGTTTCCTGTGATAGTGTTTGGGCTGTTGCCTGGCCTGGTACCGTAGTTCCTGTTGGGACTGGCGTAATTTTGCTTTTATCGATGACTGTAATTACAGGTCTGCCAGAGGTATTTGAAGTTCTTGTTGCACCTCTATACTGGATATCGGTAAAGTTAGCCACTGCCGGCGGCAACACAATCTCTCCTTCTGTATTCATCCTGATAGTATAGTTAAAAGTCCTTGGAGAGTTCATGTCCAAAAATGTGGAATCAAGAGATGTAGAACCGCCTAAAAGGCTCACACCATCGGGCAATGAATCTTTGACTTCGGTTTTTGTCGCTATATTCCCAACATTATTGATGCTCACGGTAACTGTTACATTTTCACCCAGGTTCACAGACTTCTTATCCACTGTCTTGTTCACGAGAATCTTGGGGCCGTTCACGATTACCGTGAATGGCTTAGAGGAGGCGGTGTAGGGTTTGTTATTGACCGTGAATTGTGCGGAAGCGGTGGAGATGGTGAAGCCATTAATATTTGTTTCAAGAGGCTTGATTGAATATGTCATCTCCTTCGATTCTCCAGCTTTTAGAACCGGGTAGTCCCAGCGCAGCGAGGTGTTTGATTTTAACTCGAAACCATCACTCACGCTGTCTGTAATATTGATATTGTATGCATCGAACATGCCGCTATTAGCTACTGTAATCCTCATAAGCACAGTATCCTGCAGATATATCCTGTCTTTACTGACCGCCTTACTTATAGTAAAATAATTCTGTTTGGGTGAGACTGGAATTGTGACCGAACCAGTTACTGCTTTATATTTTAGGTCTTTGACATCATTCGCCGTGGCGTTCGCGCTCAAAACATAGGATTTCTGGTCAATAAGTCCGGGGACAAGAAGAATAACTGAAAAACTCTGAGTTGTTCCGGCTTCCATATTATAGTAGTACCGATGAAGCTGGCTCGAATCTCCTCCCCTGAGTTTCAATTCACCTGTATCGAGATTTACATCGACATTCTTTGCTCTTGCAGTCCCGCTATTTGTTACTGTCACTGTTGCTGTAATTATATTGTCATCGTAAGATGTGTATGTGCTTTTATCAGTTGTAACCGAAACATCAATCTTAGGAGTTCCTCGCGTCTGTATAGATATGGTTGCGGAGGGATTATAGTATTCATATACCCATTCTTTAGCATTTCCTGCTGTGAAACCGGTTGCTGAAACTTTGACTTCGTAATCGGGATCGATAAAAGGCTCGCTTTGCAGATTATGGATGAACTGTTTTATGAGGGTACCATTCTTATAAATTTCAAGAAAGACCGCCGGGTCAACATCTGTTTCAGGGACTATATTTCCATTGATATCCTTAACACCCGGGACTGCAGAAGGAAATTGCACTGCCTTAACCATGTACTGCCCATTTGTGAGCGTACTTCCCTTGGAAAGGGTGCCGGATACGGCATTAGCCCATTCTATGTCACCCGGGCTAAAAGCTGATGCCATACCTGCGGACAAGACGATAATGATTAATGCAGCAATGTAATATCTCATCTAAAATCAATATAACTTAAAGACTAATATAATTTTCTAACGTTTATGATAATTATGATGATTTACATTCACTGATGATTTAATTCGAACGAGGAAAAAATATATAAGGTGCAAGCTACAATTATCAGCTTAATCGGTTGGCTTATTTGGCAACTCAGAGGGTTAAATCCGTCTAGGGCTGTTTTTATTAGGTTAATTGGTTTAAAAATAAAGGAAAGAAATTAAATGGACAACGATAGAAGAGGCGGCTTCCGTGGAGGAGGCAGAGGTTTCAGACCAAGTGGACCAAGAGAAATGCATAAAGCAACATG